>DATLIF010000637.1:0-11396 GCA_035539575.1 Fimbriiglobus sp.
TCTCCCCTCTCCCCCAAGGGGAGAGGGGAGAAAGACATCAACTCCACTTGCGGGCTTCGAGAATCTTCACCGTCAGGAACAGCCCGAACACCGCGATCGACAACTGGATCAGCACGTCGCGGACCGGCAACTGGCCCCGCAGCGCCGCGACCCACAGGTCCCAGTACGCCAGCCGCTTCAGCGCGGCCTTGACCGCCGGGCCGAGCACCGGGAAGACCTCGGTCCACTGCACCACCATCAGCACCAGCATGACCACGAACGTCAGGACCGCGGCGACGATCTGGTTGCGGGTCAGGGCCGAGAAGACCATGCCGATGGCGATGAACGCCGCACCACTCGCCCCGACCGCCAGGTAGAAGCTGAGTAGCGGCCGGTAGTCGAACGCCCGGCCCCCCTCCACCCGCAGGCCGATCAGGTACAGCCCCAGCGGCACCCAGCAGAGCATGAAGAACAACCAGCACGCCAGGAACTTGCTCAGCACCACCACCGCCTCCGACACCGGCGCGGTCATCAAGACCTCCAGCGTCCCGGTCCGCCGCTCCTCGCTCAAGAGCCGCATGGTCAGGGCCGGGACCAGGAACGGGATCATCAGCGGGCCGATCAGCGACCCGGCGTAGTAGTCCTGGAGGATCGGCTCCAGCAGCACGCCCCGCTCCTGCATGACGCCGATGAACAGCATGTAGCCGATGCCGGACGCCAGCGCCATCCCGAGCAGGACGATGTACGCGATCGGCGAAAAGAAGTACGCGGCCAGCTCGCGGCGCGTGAGGACGACGAACGGGCTGTCGGAGACAACTGCGACCGACACGGCCAGGAAGGCCAGCCCGATGCCGCCGAGGATCAACCCGAACGGGACGAGGTACGGCGTCGGGGCCGAGTGGATCGGGGTGCCGAAACTGCCGACCACGAACACCGCGGCCCAGGCCAGCCCCAGCACCGCGGCCGCCCCGCGCAGCCACAGCGGCGTCCGTCGGTTCAGCGCCAGCGACGCGACGCCCAGCCCGAGCAGGATCGAGAACACCCGGGCGGCGACCTTCCACGGGTCGTAGGTCTTGAGCGGGGTCTTGAGCGCGAGGTCCGGCCCCTCGTAGAGCACGGTCGGGACGACCGACCGGCCGACCGCGACCACCAGCGCCGCCGCCCCGAGGATGCCGAGCGCGACGGCGACCTGGAACCCAAGCCCCTCGGACGTGTCCACGCTGGTCAGGTACGCGACCAGGAACCCCAGGCCGAGGAAGGCGAGCATCACACCGGGGCCGACAAGGAACTCCGGGGCGGCCAGCGCGCCGGCCACCGACCCGGCGGTGAGCACCGCCCCGACCCCGAGCAGGACGTACCGCGCCCAGGTGCGGAACGGCTCCTCCGTTTCGTGGCGGACGAACGGGACGAAGAACAACAGGCTCAACAGGCCCAGCCCGACGCCGTAGGGCAGCCACGCGCCGACGAGTCGCTCGCCGCCGCCGGCCGGCCGGTGCGGGAAGACGCCGATGACCACCGCCGCGATCAAGAGCGCGGCCGCCAGGGCGCCGTAGAGCCGGCGGACCTCGACGTCGGAGTCGCGGGCGGCGTGGGCGAACAGCCCGACGACGCCGACCGCGGCCAGCAGGTAGCCGAACCCTTCGCCGGCGATCCCGCGCCCCCACTGGGCGGCGACCACCGACACCACCCCGACGGTCAGCGAGAACAGCCCGGTCATCCCGGCGATGCGCGCGATCGTCGGCGCGTCGGCCCGCACGTCCGACGGGGCATATTCGGGCGGGTGCTCGGTGGTCAGTTGGCTCATGGTGCCCTTGGCTCAGTAGGCAGCGGCAGTTGGCAGGAGGCAGTCAAGATAGACGGTACGGTTACTGGGGGTCGGGCTTGCCTCTTGGGGCGAACTTCTCGGGGTGAGCGATCATCCCGCCAAGCATACGACCGACCTCCTCATACGCGCCGACCATCTGGTTGAACTGATCCTGCGTGAGGTATCCGCATTCGGCCGCGAACTCCAGCCACACCAGCGTCTCCGATAATTCGCCGTCGGCGACCGCCAAGGTCGAGACGAACATCTTCGCGTACTGACGCTTCCGGTACGCCTCCGCAATGTTTGCCGCGACACCACGGGACGAACGGCGGAGCTGGTCGTTTAACGAGAACTCGTCGCGCGGGAACGTCTTCGTTGCCCGGAAGATGTCCATCGCGACACGGAACGTTACCTGATATACCTTGAGCCCGCGATGCCCGGCGACCATTGTTGTTACCTCTGGGCAAAGGTCTACCAGCACCGCTTCGCCCCCACTCTCTTCCTGATTCCTGACTGCCTCCTGCCAACTGCCGCTGCCTACTGGTTCATCCCCTCTGGAACACCACCCGCAGGAACGTGTCTTCGAGCTTCTCCCGCCGCAACTCCAGCCGGCGGACGCCGTAGCCCTTCTCGATGAGCTTCTTCGCGATCTGCTCGCGCAGGTCCTTGCCGTGGTCGGTCCGCAACTCGAACGTCACCGCGCCGTCGTCGGACGCGGCCGGCCGCACCTCCGTGACGCCGGGCTGGTGCGTCAGGAAGTCGTGGACCTCGTTGCCCGGCCCGCGGACCTCGACCACCAGGATCGGGGCCTTCGCGCGGATCGTGGATAGCTTGTCGTCGAAACGAATCCGGCCGCGGTCGATGATGATGACCCGGTCGCACACCTTCTCCACGTCCGGCAGGTGGTGGCTGGAAAAGAGGACCGTGTGCCGGCCGCCCAGGCCGCGGATGGCGCCGAGGGTTTCTTCCTGCTGGATCGGGTCCAGGCCGGTCAGCGGCTCGTCGAGGATCAGCACCGGCGGGTCCGCCAGGAGCGCGTCGGCCAGCCCGACCCGCTGGCGGTAGCCCTTTGAGAGCGTGCCGAGCAGCCGCTTGCGGACCTCGCGGATACGGCAGCGCTCCAGGCAGTAGTCGATGCGGCGGGTGCGGTCGGTGCGGGCGACCTGCTTGAGCTTGGCCCGGTACTGGAGGTACTCCTCGACCCGCATCTCCGGGTACAGGGGCACGCTCTCCGGCAGGTAGCCGAGGCTCTTGCGGACGTCCATCGACTGGTACATCACGTCGTACCCGGCCACGTTCGCGTACCCGCTGCTGGCGGGCATGTACGTGGTCAGGATGCGCATGGTGGTGGTCTTGCCGGCCCCGTTCTGGCCGAGGAAGCCGACCAGCTCACCGGGCCGCACGTCGAACGAGACGCGGTCCACGGCCAGCACCGGGCCGTACTGCTTGGTCAAGTCCTGAACCTGGATCGCCGGCTGGGTCATGTCTCCGCCGCCCCGTGGTTGAGGTGGAGTCATTATGGTAGTACGCGGTGGGGGGGCGACAAGTTGGCCGGGAACCGTGATACAATCGGATCGAGCGACCGAACGGGGTGCCGCATGCCGCTGCTCGATCACTTCCGCCCGCCGCTGCTGGTCCGAAGCTGGGAGTCGTTCCATGCCAGTTGGGCCGTCTCGATCCGCAACGCCCTCAACCGCACCCTGCCGGCCCGGTTCGTGGCCGAGGCGCAGGTCCACCTCGGCACCCGGGTCGAGGCCGACGTGGCGGAGTTCGACACCCAGCCGCACGCGAACGGGACCAGCGGGTACGCGGAGGACACGAACGGCGGCCCGAACGGCAACGGCGGCGTGGCCGTCGCCCGGGCGACCCTGGCACCGCCGACCCTCACCCTGACCGTCCACACGGGGCTGATCGACCGGATCGCCGTCGAGGTCCGGGACCGAGACCGGGACTTCCGACTCGCCGGCGTGGTGGAACTGGTCAGCCCGGGGAATAAGGACCGGGCCGACGCCCGGCAGATGTTCGTCGGAAAGACGGCCGGATACCTGCTGACCGGGGTCGGGCTGGTGGTCGCCGACGTGGTCACGACGCGGACGGCCAACCTGCACAACGAGTTGATCCGGCTGCACGGAGCGGGTGAGGGACAGTTGATGCCCGGGGCGCCCGCGACCTACGCAGCGGCCTACGCCCCGGAACCGGGGAAGGACCAGATCCGACTCGACATCTGGGCCCAACCGCTGGCGGTCGGCGGCCCCCTCCCGACCCTGGGGCTGAAGGTCCTCGGGTTCGGCTTCGTCCGGGTGGACCTGGACGCGACGTACCGCGAAGCGTGTGAGTGGAGTCGGCTGCCGTGATACAATCGGGGCAACCGCAAGGAACGCTGCATGCCGTTGCTCGACCACTTCCGCCCGCCGCTGTTCCCGCACCGGCACTGGGAGTCGTTCCACGTCACCTGGGCCGGGGCGATCGCCGACGCACTCAACGAGGACCTGTTGCCGGACGGGTACTTCGCTGAGGAACACGCCCACGCCGGGGCGCGGATCGAGATCGACGTGGCCACGTTCGAGGACGGCCGGCCGACCACCCCGCCCAACGGCGCGACGACCCGGACTGCCCGGCCGTATGCCCCGCCGGCGCCGGCGCTGGTCGTCCCGGCGGCGTTCCCGGACGCCTTCGAGGTGCTGGTCTACCGGTCCGAGGGCGGGGCAAAGCTGGTCGCGGCGGTGGAACTGGTCTGCTCGTCGAACAAGGACCGGGAGGCCCACCGCCGGGCGTTCGCCGCCAAGTGCGCCGGGTATCTCGCCCAGGGGGTCGGGCTGATCGTCGTGGACGTGGTCACCACCCGCCAGGCGAACCTGCACGCCCTGGTGATGGGACTGCTCGGGCAGACGAACACCGGCCTGCTGTCCGACGCCGACCTGTACGCGACGGCTTACCGGCCGATCGTCCGCGACGCAGCGGAGCAGATCGAGGTCTGGCCCGAGCCGGTTGCCATCGGCCGACCGCTGCCGAAGCTGCCTCTCTCTTTGTCTGCGGAATTGTGCGTGCCGATCGACCTGGAAGCGACTTGCACCGCCGCGTGCAGTCGGCGGCGCCTACCCTGACCATCGGTAGTGCGTCAGTGTGGCTTTTGGGAGGGCGAGGCTCCTGCCGAGCCTCTGGGAGCGTCGGCTCGGCAGGAGCCTCGCCCTCCCAAACTGACGCACTACCTGACCATCTTGCCCCTGGCCTATTCCTTATCGGTGCGGTAAACTTTCGGTCTCCCACCGTCCTGGTTCTCCAGGGTCCGAATCATGCCGACAGCTGGTTTGTTGCTCGTGGCGTGTTCGCTGTCCGCCGAGGTCGCGCCGCCGCCGCGACTTGTCGCGCCGCCGAAGATGCCCCTCACCGGGCTGGCCCCGGCGAAGCTCGTCGCCGACCTGTGCGTCTACCGCTACCCGGTCAGCACCCGCTCGGCCGAGTGCCAGACGCTCTGCGACCAGGGCGCCGGGTACTACTACTCCTACGTCTGGATGGAGGCGGCCCGCTGCTACGAGACGGCGCTCTCGCACGACCCGGACTGCGCGTCCGCCTGGCTCGGGCTGCACCGGTCGCTGGAGAAGTGGGGCAAGGGGACTACCGCCCCGAAGGCCGCGCCGCTGCTGGCCGCGGTCGGGGCCGTCGCGCAGGCGAAGTTGCCCGACCGGTTCGGTAAGTCGCCGCGGGACTACGCCCTGGAGGCGGCCCGCAGGCTCATGCCGAAGGCCAACCACCGCGAGCAACTGCTGATCCAGGCGCGGCTGCAAGAAAAAGGCATGTGGCCGGGCGTCAAGCCGGACGAGCGGGTCAAGAAGGCGCAGGCCAGCCTCGACGAACTGCTGACGCTCTACGACGACGACCAGGAAGGCTGGTTCTGGCGTGCCCAGATCGCCGATGGGACGAACGCCAAGGCGCCGATCTACAAGGCGCTGTTGCGGCTCAACCCGTTGCACCCGGGGGCGAATCACGAACTGGTCCACTTCTTCGAGAACGTCAAGCGGCCGGCGCTGGGGTGGCCCTACGCCGAGGGGTACATGAAGTCCTCGCCGGCGATCCCGCACGCCTTCCACATGCAGGCGCACCTGGCCATGCGCGTCGGCAAGTGGCAGCACACCACCGACTGGAGCTGGAAGGCGATCGAATTCCAGAAGGCGTACCACAAGTACCTGGACGTGAAGCCGGGCGACGACCACCAGTTCTCGCACCACCTGGAGACACTGACGCGGAGCCTGGTCCACGACGGCCGGTTCGCCGAGGCGACGCGGATCAAGACGGAGGCCGAGGGGTACAAGTACCACTACCGGCCGGAGTGGTTCCGCATGGCCGTGGCCCGGCGCGACTGGGCCGGGGCGCAGAAGTTGATCGACCACCACCGCAAGACGGACAAGCAGGCGGCGGCCTACCACGCCGCGGTGGTGGCGCTGGAGCAGGGGAATATCGAGCGGGCGACCGCCGAGGTGGACGTGCTGCGTCAGGCACAGCAGTCGAAGAAGGGCAATCGCACCCAGGAGCTACGGCTGTGGGAGGTGCAGGGCCGCTTGATGTGCCAGACCGGGCAGGGCGAGGCGGGCGTGAAGCTGTTGCGGCGGACAATCGAGAAGACCAAGGACGACTACGCGCACCACGCCTGGGGCGGCGGGGCCTACTACATGGAGACGTGGGGCGTCGCGGCCCTGGAGGCCGGGCTGGCGGCGGAGGCCGACGAGGCGTTCCAGGAGGCGCTGGCGCACGATGCCGGCAGCGTCCGCGGGGCGCTGGGGCTGTGGGCGCTGTGCTCGCGGCTCGGGAAGTCCGACGAGGCCGAGCGATACATGAAGGTCGCCCGGCGGTGCTGGGCAAGGGCCGACCCGCGCGACTTCGAGCGGCTGCGCGACGAACTGGCGAAGAAGGCGACCAACGTCCCGGCGCCGAGCATTGCCACCGCTGGTCAGTGACCCCAGGAGTCGAATCATGACGCTGGCTCGCCTCGGCGTGTTCGCCCTGCTGCTCGCCGCCCCGGTTGCCGTCGCTGGGTCGGGTGACTGGCCGCAGTTCCGCGGTCCCACCGGCACGGGCGTCGCCGCCTCCGACAAGCTGCCCGACAAGTGGAGCCAGACCGAAAACCTCGCCTGGAAGGTCGAGCTTCCCGGGCCGGGCACGTCCAGTCCGGTCGTCTGGGGGGAAAAGATGTACCTCACCTGCCAGACCGGCTCCGGTGAGTCCCTCAAGCGGCACCTGCTCTGCCTCGACCGCAAGAACGGCGCGACGCTCTGGTCCAGGGACGTGCCGGCGAAACTGCCGGAGCAGGAGCGCATCCGCGAGGACCACGGATACGCCTCCAGCACCCCGGCGGTGGACGCCGAGCGGGTGGTCGTCTTCTTCGGGAAGTCGGGGGTGTACGCCTTCGACCACGGCGGCCGCGAACTGTGGCAGGCCGACGTCGGCTCAAAGGTTCACATCTGGGGGTCGGCCGCCTCGCCGGTACTCGTCGGTGATCTGGTCGTGGTGAACGCCAGCGTCGAGAGCGAGTCGGTCGTCGGCCTGGACAGGACGACCGGCAAGGTGAGGTGGCGGCTGCCCGGCGTCCGCGAGTCCTGGGCCACGCCAGTGGTTGTCACGCCGCCCGGTGGGAAGCCGGAGTTGGTGGTGCCCATGTTCCGCAAGGTGCTGGGCATCGACCCGGCGACGGGCAAGCAGCTCTGGACCTGCGACACCGAAATCAACTGGTACATGGTGCCGAGCGTGGTGGCCCACGACGGGGTGGCGTACCTCGTCGGCGGGCGGTCCGGCGGGGCGCTGGCGGTGCGGGTCGGTGGCCGCGGCGACGTGACGCGGACGCATCGCCTCTGGATCGGGAAGAAGGGGTCGAACGTCACCTCCCCGGTCTACCACGACGGCAAGCTCTACTGGATGAACGACAACACCGGGGTCGCGTACCGGGCCGACGCGAAGACCGGGGCGGTCGAGTACGAGCATCGCGTCGAGGGGGCGGCCCAGGTGTACGCCTCCCCGGTGCTCGCCGGCGGGAAGGTCTACTACCTGGCCCGCGACGGCCGGACCTTTGTCGTGCGGGCCGGACCGGCCTTCGACCTCGTGGCGACGAACGACCTGCGCGACCGCACCCCGTTCAATTCCAGTCCGGCGGTGGCCGGGGACCAACTCCTCATCCGCTCGAACCGTTACCTGTACTGCATCGGGAAATGAGGCCATGACCCAGTTGACTTTGGCACTGCTCGCCCTGGCGGCGAATCCGTGCGTCTCCGGCGTGCCGGTGGGCGGCCGGCCGGGGCCGTACAGCTTCCTGGTGGCGACCGGCCCGCAGCGCGGGCAACAGACCTGCTACGTCTGCGAGCAGGACAAGAAGCCGACCGCGGTCGTGTTCGCCCGGAGCACGTCCGCCCCGCTGGGCAAGCTGCTGGCGCGGCTCGACGCCACGGTCGCCGCGAAGAAGGACGACGGGTTCCTCGCCTGGATGACGCTGCTGGCCGACCGGGCCGACCTGGACGCGCTGGCGAAGTGGTCGCAGGCGCAGGGGCTCAAGGCCATCCCGGTCGGGGCGTTCGAGGACGCCGACGGCCCGCCGGCATACAAGCTGGCCGCGGACGCGGACGTGACGGTACTGTTGTTCGTGAACCGGAAGGTGGCGGCGAACTTCGCGTTCCGCCGCGACGAACTGACCGACGAGAAGGTGGCCGAGGTGGCGGCCGCGGTAGGGAAGTTGTTCCAGGCGAGCCGGGAGCGTTAGCGACCGGAGGGACCATCCGATCCTCCGGTCGCTAACGCTCCCGGTTCACCGATCTACTTCTTCGGCGCCGGCGCCGTGCCCGAGACGCCCTTGAGCACGTTCTCCGGGCTGGAGTTCGGGCCGGCGATCGTCTTCCACAGCTCTGGCCCGGTGAAGATGAAGTTCGGCTTCGCGTTCTTCTTCAACTCGGCGAAGAGCTTCGGGATCTCCTGGCTCATTTTCTCGTCGTAGGCCGCCTTTTTCAGCCGGTCCTTGTGCTGCTCGAAGTTCGCCTTCGCGTCCGGCGGCACGATCTGGCGCATCTTCAGCACCACGTAGCCCAGCCGGGTGGAAAGAACCTCGCTGACCTCCCCGGCCTTGAGCTTGTACGCCGTCTCGATGACGATCGCCTCCTCGCCCTGGGTGTGGCGGGAGACGGTGATGTTGCCGCACGCCGCTGCCAGCGACGGGTTAGCCTGGGCCCGGGCCGCCCGGTCGAACTCGTCCTGGCTGGACCGGATCTTGCCGTACGTCTCCTGGATGGCCTTCAGGTCGTCCCCCTTCGGCCACATGATGATCTGCATCTGTCGCTTCTCGCCGAACTCCCGCTCGAAGTGCTTCTTGAGGTCCTCGTCCGTCACCTGCATCTTGCCCTGGCACAGCTTCGAGAGCATCAGCCGCGGGCGGATCACGTCCTCCATCCACTCGTACAGGCTCTTGCCGTAGCGCGGCAGCACCTGCTGGACGAAGTCGGCCTTGTTGATGCTCAGCCCGGCCAGGTCTTCGAGCAGGGCGGCCTCCATCTCCTTCTGATCGACGGTGACGTTGTGCTTGGCGCACTCGTGCTCGATGATCTTGCGGTTGATGAACAGCTCCAGCTTGTCCGTGCCGCCGCGGGCCATCAGGAACTCGCCGAACTCGGCCCGCGAGACGGGCACGGTGCCGTAGATGTACGCGACCGGGCGGTTGAGGTCGTCGGCCGCCGCGGCGGCCGGCGGCTGGGCCGGCGTCGTGGCCGGCGGCTGGGCGATGGCCTCGGCGATCACCCCGAGCCCGCCGGCGGCCAGCGCGCAGGCAGCGAGACGGCGGAGCCGGGTCCGTTCGATACGCATGTTCCCCCCTCCAATCCTGGAACACTCGACCGACAGCCGTCGGCCGCTCGCCAGGGCGTAAAATGGTTCAAGTCCTGCGCGGGCTATACCGACACACCCCCGACCCCTGCAACCCCACCCGGCGAAATGCGCGCGATATTGTTTGACATCGACGGCACCCTGGTCCGTACCGGCGGGGCCGGCAAGGCGGCGATGGAGGCCGCCCTCTGCGAGGAGTTCGGCGTCCGGCTGAACTCCGAGGAGATCCCCTACAGCGGCCGGACGGACGTGGCCATCGGGCACGACCTGCTTGCGGCCCACGGCATCGAGCCGACCGCCAACCACGCCCGGCTCGTCGAGGGGTATCTCGCGCGGTTGCCGTACTACCTCGGCCGGTTCCCGGGCCGGGTCTGTCCGGGCGTGACGGAGTTGCTCGCGGAGTTGCGCAAGCGGTCCGACGTGGTGCTGGGGCTGTTGACTGGCAACGTGCGGCGGGGCGCCGAGCGGAAGCTGGGGCACTACGGGCTGTGGGAGAACTTCGTGGTCGGCGGGTTCGGCGACGACCACGCGGACCGCGACGACTTGGCCCGCGCGGCGCTGGACTCCGTGGAGCGGCACGTCGGCGGCCCGGTGGACCCGGCGGACGTGTGGGTGATCGGCGACACGCCGCTGGACGTGAAATGCGCCCGGGCGATCGGCGCGCGGGTGGCGGCCGTGGCGACCGGCTGGCACCACCTGGAAGATTTGCGGGCAAGCGAGCCGGACCTGGCGCTGGCGGACCTGTCCGACCCGGCGGAGTTGCTGCGTGCCTGGGCGTGATCTGGCGCGGGCTCAAGGATCGTTGGCGAACGGCCGGCGTGAGCAGGCCGGTGGGCTGGGCGCCCCCGCCCGGCTCACGCCGGCCGTTCGCCAGGATGGTGTCCCGCGTCCTTATGTCGGCGGGTCAGGCAGTTGTAGCTCCGGGAAGACGTCCCCTGGCAGCCCCGCGGCCCGCATCGACTCAGTCAGCTTCTTGACCGCCGCGAACCGGTAGTTGGCCACCTGCTGCTCGGAGACGTGCAGGAACTCGGCCACCTGCCAGTTCGGCCACCCCTTCACGAACAACAGCTCCAGCACCTCGATCCGCTTGTAGTCGCCCTTCTGCTGGAAGGTGCGGACGATCTCCCGCAGTCCGCGGGCGACCGCCTCGTGCTCCAGGTCGAGCCGCTCCTTGCTGCGGGCGATGCTCGACGCCGGCCGTTGCCGGCCGTCCGGCTCGTGGCCCATCATCTCCTCGTCCGCCTCGGACCCGGCCGAGTACGGCCGGCGGCCGAGCTTGCGCAATTGATCGGTCACCTTGTGCGAGGCGATGGTGAACAGCCAGGTCTGGAGGTCGCGCTTGTCGTCGAAGTTGGCCAGGCTGTTGAGGAACCCGACGAAGGTCTCCTGCACGACGTCGTCGGAGGCAGAGTGGTCGCGCAGTCGCCGGCGGACGTAGGCCCGCAGTCGGCCCTCGTAGCGCTGGACGAGTTCCTCCCACGCGGCCGCGCACTTCGCGCCGCCGGCCCGGATGTCCTGGATCATGAGCCGGTCGGACTCGGACGACATGCAGTGGCCCCGGTTCGGCGCTGGGTGCGTCTAACCGTCCACTGTACTACGGCGGGCCGGGCCACGCCACGGCGGCCGGTCTTCGGTAGTGCGTCAGTTTGGCTTTTGGGAGGGCGAGGCTCCTGCCGAGCCTCGGGGAGCTTTGGCTCCCAAACTGACGCACTACCCGGTCTTCTGGGTGTGCCTTTCGATTTGGGCATCTGGGCGAACCCGG
>DATLIF010000638.1:0-18210 GCA_035539575.1 Fimbriiglobus sp.
TTTCTCCCCTCTCCCCCAAGGGGAGAGGGGAGAAAGACAAGGCGATCCGGTGTCAGACGGTCCGCAGCTCGACACCGGTGGCGAATACCTCATCCCCTTGCACCTCCAGCCGGACCAGCGGCAGCGGGCGGCGGGGCGGGCCGGCGATCGGCCGGCCGTCGTTCGCCTCGAAGAACCCGTTGTGGCAGGGGCAGTGCAATTCCCCCCGGTCCAGGTGCGGGACGACCGCGCAGGCCAGGTGCGTACACTTCTGGCCGTAGGCGACGTACCGCCCGGGGCCGAGGCACAGCGCCAGGCACGGCTCGTGTTCGTCCGGGTAACGGAACTCGACGACCTGCCTGGATTCCAACTCGGCCACGGTGGCGATCCGCGTGCGGGGGAACGGCCCCTCGCGCCGCAGGGCGCTGGCGGCCGCGATCCAGCACTGCCCGGCCACGAACGCCCCGCTGGTCAGCACCAGGAACTTGACGAACTCCCTCCTGGCGACGTGGTCGTCGTCCGGGATGTCCGTCGGGAAGTCCTTCTGCCAGTGCGGCTGGTCCGGCAGCCGCTTGCCGTCCGGGTACACGCGGGTGTCGTCCCCGTCGGACAGGCTCATCGTGCGTCCTCCGCCGGGGTCGGTTCGTCGGTCAGGATCGTCAGGGAGATCAGGGCGTCGGCCGGCCGCTCGTGCAGGGCGGCGGTCACGTCCAGGTGAGTGTCGAGGTTCTCGCGCGGGACCATCATGTTCACCTTGGTGGTGACGGTCTGGTTGCCGAAGCGGAAGGTGTTGGTCGGCCGTGATCGTTTCCGCAGCCGCTCGACCTCGTCGCGGGGGCCGTAGTAGAGCGCCTGGCTCGGGCAGACAGTGGCGCACATCGGCTTGCGGCCGGTGCTGGTCCGGTCGTAGCACATGTCGCACTTCATCATCAGGTCGAACTCGGTCATCATCTTGGGCACCCCGAACGGGCACGCCAGGACGCAGTTCGAGCAGGCGATACACCGCGGCTTGCGGGCGGTCATCACCCGGCCGTCCCCGCTGCGCTTGATGGCGTCGGCCGGGCAGACGTCGGCGCAGGTCGGGCTGTGGCAGTGCATGCACACGACCGGGACGGTCTGCACCGACCGGTCCCGCTCCACGTACTCGATGTGGATCATCGAGTGCCCCTTGTGCGTCTCGCACTCGGAGCAGGCGTGTTCGCAGGCGTGGCACCCGATGCACCGGTGCGGGTCCACGAAGAACTCCATCTCGGTCGGCATTCGTCTCCCCCTCTGCGCCGTAAGCGACAACCGATGGACGCGGCGAGGCTGCCGGAATGGCAGTCAGGCGATCAGGCGATCAGGCGATCACCACACCCCCTCTGATCGCCTGACTCTCAGATGTTGAGCGCCTGACTCCGCACTCTGACAGTCTGTCAATTGTTACTGATATCTCTGACGGGGTGGCGGCCGGGGCCCCGTGCCGGCCGCCGTCAATGGAGCAGGATGGTCACCAGTACGGAGGAGTCCTGCACCCCGTGCAGCGAGTGCGGCGCACCCGCGGCCAGGTAGAGCAACTGGCCCGGCTTGAGCCGCTGCGTCCTGCCTTCGGCCGTGAAGTCCACCTCCCCCTCCAGGCACTGCACGGTGATGTCGCCCGGGGCCTTGTGTTCGGGAATGTCCTTCCCGGTCGGCACGACGAGACGAATCACCTCCAGGGTGGAGGACTTCACCAGGACGTGGGTGATCGACCCCGCCAGCGACGGACCGAGCGGGCCGATCTCGATGATCTCGCCCGACTTCGCGTGTGGGATGGCCATGAGCGTTACATTCCTCTGTTGGGAGGGCGAGGCTCCTGCCGAGCCGTGGGCGGGCGAGGCTCGGCAGGAGCCTCGCCCTCCCAGTGGGAGCGCCAGGCTCGGCAGGAGCCTCGCCCTCCCAGCAGTCGCGTCACTGCTGCGGTTCGAGGCGCCTGGCGTACTCCGGCTCCTCGGCCTTGCGGATGCGGACCGCGCACACCTTGTACTCGGGGATCTTCGAGATCGGGTCCTGGGCCGCGATGGTCACCCGGTTGACGCTCTTTAGCCCGCCCCAGTGGTACGGCACGAACACCGTGTCCGGGCGGATCGTCGTCACCACCTGGCACCGGACGGTCAGCGTCCCGCGTCGAGATTCGGTCGTCACCCAGTCGCCGTCCGAGATGCCGTGCTTCTTCGCGAGGATCGGGTGCAGTTCCAGCAGCGGCTCGGGGTACTGGTCCACCAGCGGGCCGATGCGGCGGGTCTGGTTGCCGCTCAGGAACATGTTCACCGTCCGCCCGGTGGTCAGAATGACCGGGTACTCGGCGTCGGTGTCCTCGGTCGGCGGCTCGTAGGGGGCCAGGTTGAAGCGGGCCTTGCCGTCCGGGAAGTAGAACGGCCCGGCCCCCTTCGCCACCGGGTTCCACGACCCTGGCTCGAACAGCCGCGGGGTGCCGGGGTGATCGACGGGCTGGCCGTCCGGGCCGACGGCGGGGCACGGCCAGAAGACGCCCTGCCGGGCCTCGACCTTCTCGTAGGTGAGGCCGGAGTAGTCCGCCACACCGCCGGCCGACGCCTGACACATCTCGTCGAAGATTTCCCGCGCACTGGTGAACGTGAACCCGCGCTCTCGACCCAGCGACCGGGCGATGTCCTGGAGGATCGTCCAGTCCTGCATCGCGTCACCGGGCGGATCGACGGCGGGGTTGATCTTGATGACCCGGCCCTCGGTCGAGCAGACGACGCCCTCGTCCTCCTCGTGCTGCGAGCCAGGCAGCACCACGTCGGCGAACCGGGCCGTCTCGCTGAGGAAGAAGTCGATGCAGGCGAAGAACTCCAGCTTCTCCAGCATCCGCTTGATGAACCCGCTGTCCGGCAGCGAGACGAACGGGTTGAACGACCAGGACATGAGGCCGCGGACCTCGCCCGTCTCGACCTTGCGGAACAGCTCGTAGCAGTCCACCCCGGCGCGTGGCAGCTCCGACTCGGGGACGCCCCAAAAAGCGGCGATTTCCTGGCGGTGCTGCGGGTTCTCGATGTCGCGGGCGCCGGGGAGTTGGTCGGCCTTCTGCCCGTGTTCGCGCCCGCCCTGGCCGTTGCCCTGGCCGGTGATGGTCGAGTACCCGCACCCGGTCCGGCCGATCCGGCCGCTCGCCAGCACGATGTTGATCGACCCGAGGACGTTGATGACCCCGTGGCTGTGCTGCTCCATGCCGCGGGCGTGCATCAGGAAGCTGGTCCTGGCCGTCCCCCACCACTCGGCGGCTTGTCGAATGGCCTTCTCGGCGATGCCCGTCACCTCGGCGGTCCGCCGCGGCGTCCAGTCCTTGACGTATGCGGCAACCGCCTCGAACCCGACGGTGTGGTTGCGGATGAACTCGTGGTCGAGCCAATCGTTCTCGATCATCAGGTGCAGGACGCCGGCATAGAGAGCGGCGTCCCGGCCGGGCTTGATCGGCAGCACCAGGTCGGCGGTCCGGGCGAGCGGCGTGATCCGCGGATCGACGTTGATGATCTTGGCGCCGTTCTCCCGGGCCTGCCAGACGTAGCTGGTGGTGATCGGGGCGCACTCGGCGACGTTCGCCCCGCCGATCCAGACGACATCGGCCGCCGGGATGTCGCTCATCGGGTTGCCGGCCCGGTCGATGCCGAACGCCTTCTTGTTCCCCGCGGCGGCGGAGACCATGCACAGCCGGCCGTTGTAGTCGATGTGCTTCGTCTTCAGGCAGACGCGGGCGAACTTGCCGATGAGGTAGCACTTCTCGGTCGTCATGCTCGCCCCGCCGAGCAGGGCGAAGGCGTCGGGGCCGTACTTCGACTGGATGCGCTGGATCTCGGACGCTGTCCGGCGGATCGCCTCGTCGTAGGCGACCGCGCGGAACCCCTCGGGGGACGACGGGTCGCGGACGTAGGCGGACGTGAGCCGGTCGTGGTGCGAGCCTTGCAAGTAGCGGCGGACACCCTTCGGGCAGAGCATCCCCTTGTTGAACGGGTGGTCCATCCACGGCTCGAAGCCGATTACCTGGTTGTCCTTCACCTTGAGCTGGATGCCGCACTGCTGGCCGCAGAAGCAGCAGTGAGTCTTGACCAGCTTGTCGGGGTCGAGCGCCGTGTCCAGCCGCGACCCGGACTGGTACGACCGCAGTGGGCCGAACCGGGCGAGCAACTCCGGCGTGTCGGGGGCCTCAGTCGCCATGGCGGTCGGAAGGATGAAGGATGAGGAATGAAGGATGAATCAAAACACCCGACGCCCCACCGTCATCCGATCTCCTTACAGGGATGGGTATGCCTTACCGCGACGCCTCTGACGATTCATCCTTCATCCTTCATCCTTTCTCCCAGGTCGCGTGTTGGGCCAGGGCCAGCATCCGCCGCCGGCAGGTCGGGCAGACGTGCTGGTAGTGGCCGCCGTCCGCCCCTGGTAGTTCATACCGGTAGCCCATCTCGCGCTCGACCTGGATGAGGTCCCGGACGTGCGTCGGGGTGGCGAACGGTTCCCGACACCGGACGCACCGGGCCGGCTCCTCCTCGCCGCCGATGTCGCGGTAGAACTTCACCCCGAGCTGTGCCGGCCGCTGGAAGATGTGGAAGAACTTGCCGAACGGCAGCCAGAGCAGGGTGAAGATGACCGTGACCGCGTGCAGGATCGCCAGGAACTCGTAGGCGTACCCCTTCATCCAGGTGTAGCTGACAGTCAACATCAGCCCGGTGACGCTGACCGCGAACAGCAGGAACAGCGGCAGGATGTCTTCCTGAAAGTCCTGGAGTGCCGCGGCCGCGTGGTCCCGGACCCGGCGGGCGAACGCCAGCAGCACGCCGGGGATGACCAGCAGCGCCGACCAGACCAGCCCGTGAAAGATCAGGTGCCCGATCACCGAGTCGTGAGTGAAGTCGAACAGGGGGAACCCGAACACGAACGTCCGGTACTTCGACAGGTCGCCGGGGACGGTCTCGAAGAAGACCCAGCCGAACACCAGCGGGAAGGTGATGGCGGCCGCGAGGATGCACCCCCACATGATGAGCAGGTGGGCGAACCCCCGCGGCTTGCTCCGCCGGAGGATGTGCTCGTTGAGGGCGAACAGGCGGACGAACCGGCCGGTCAGGTGCTTGACGTTGGCCCACAGGTGGCCGGGCTTCAGGAACGCCTCCCACCCTCGCCGCCAGTACATCCGGGTCGGCGGCCGTTGCAGCCACATCGAGTAGCGATACGCGATGGCGAACGCGGCGAACAGGCAGGCGAACGTGTACCCGACCAGGGCGGCGTCGATGTGCCGCAGGTTCCGCGACCCGACAAAGATGGCGACGGCCAACAGGCCGGTCCAGAACACCCCCCATGCGATTGCCCGGAGTTGTTCACGACTGGCCATGATCCCTCCCGGTCCACGGTTTGGCGCCCCTAACTGTAGCCATCCCGGAACGGAAAGCAATTCTTCGCCGCCCGTGCGTCCGTGCGTCGGATGTGGTCCTGGTGTTGGGCGTGGCGGCCGGCTCGAACCGCGGGACGTGGACCTCGTCGCCAGCGCCGGGGCCGTCCGGCGTGTCCGACTCCGGCGGGTTGTGGTACACCAGTGGGATGCTCGACCCGACCCTGCCGGCCCTGATTCTGGCCCCGATGGAGGGGGTGACCGATGCCCCGATGCGGGCCGCCCTGGGCGAGGACGGGGCGTTCACCTACGCGGTGGCGGAGTTCCTCCGGGTCGCCCACTCTGTCCCGTCCCGCGGCGTCGTCCGTCGCCACGTCCCCGAGTTGGCTGCCGGCGGGCGGACCCCGACCGGGCTGCCCGTCCAGGTCCAACTCCTCGGCGGCGACCCGGGCCGGGTGGCCGAAACGGCGGCCGTCGCCCACGCGGCCGGGGCAAGTGCGATCGACCTGAACTTTGGGTGTCCGGCCCGGACGGTGAACCGGCACGACGGCGGGGCCGCCCTGCTGCGGCAGCCGGCTCGCATCCGGGCGGTCGTGGCCGCTGTGCGGGCCGCCCTGCCGCGGCCGGTGCCGGTGTCGGCCAAGCTGCGGCTCGGGTGGGACTCTCTCGACGCGATCGACGAGACCGCGGCGATGGCGGCCGAGGGCGGGGCAGCGTGGCTGACCATCCACGGGCGGACCCGCGTCGCCGGCTACGCCCCGCCCGCCTACTGGGGGCCGATCGGCCGGGTGCGAGAGCGGTTGGGCCTGCCGGTGGTGGCGAACGGGGACATCTGGACGGTGGCTGACTTCCGCCGCTGCCGGGACGAGACCGGGTGCCGGCACTTCATGCTCGGCCGCGGGGCACTGGCCGACCCGAGGCTGCCCCGGCGGGTCGCCGCCGAACTCGGCCTCGGACCGGGCTTGCCGGACACCGAGTTTGACCGGCCGATCGACTGGCACGCACAACTTCGCCGGCTGGTGGAGTGGAGTCGTCGGTTCCCCGGTCACCGCCCCGAGGGGACCGTCCGGCGGCTCAAGCAGTGGCTCCACCTGGCGGCCGTACACGGGAGCTTCGCGCACTTCCACGCAATCAAGCGGGCGACCACCCTCGACGAGCTGTTCGCCGGTCTTTGCGGCGCCGCGGACAGGGTCGAATCGGTGGTATCCGGCTGAATCCATCCCGGGCCTGACCCCCTCAGACAGTATGCACAGACGGTCAACCGACGCGGTGCCGGCCGCGACCCACCGGAGGAGGGCTCGATATGACACGCGTTGAAGTGGTGCGGGATGTGCGGGCCCGGCTGGACCGGGAGAACCCCGGCTGGCGAGACGAGCTGCGCCAGCGAATGGACGCCACCCGGCCCGGGTGGGTGGTCGCGACGATGCAGGTAGTGACCGACGAGGGCCGGGCCATGGAGGTGGCCGTCCTGGCCAACCCAGAGCGGATCCCGGACCCGTCCGAGATTGATCCCGCCACCGACCCGTTCGCGGCGTAGAGCGGGGGACTCGACCAGGCAATGACACGCGGGGCTGGGAGGTTCACCTCCCGGCCCCGCTCCACTTTTCCGGCGGCGCGGACGCCACCCCTCAGACGCCGGCCCCGACCACCGACGGGGCGATCCCCGCGGCGGCCGACTCACTCCGGGCCAGGCGCTCACGGAACCGCAGGTGCCGCTGTCGGGTGGCCTCGACCAGCGGTCGCCACACGAGTCCCGTCATCCTGTGTCGGATGAGGAAGTACCAGAACCGGTTCGACCGCTTGTACAGATACGACATGGCCAGGTACGCCGGGACCGCCGCCGGGTCCGCCGGCCGCCGCCGCCAGATCGACCCGTGCGAGAATAGCCTCTGGTACGCCCACGCGTACCCCTCGGCCAGTTGCTCCGGCGTCATGTGCCGCGGCCGGAAGAC
This sequence comes from Fimbriiglobus sp., assembly GCA_035539575.1. GTDB lineage: Bacteria > Planctomycetota > Planctomycetia > Gemmatales > Gemmataceae > DASSAT01. The sequence continues at coordinate 7,294 of DATLIF010000638.1, forward strand.
CACGTGCGCGGTGTCGTAGCGCGACCAGTCGGTGTGCAGCAGCCGCCCCTCGGCCTGCATCTGCCGGAACAGCGGCGTGCCGGGGTACGGGGTGAGGATGTGGAAGGTGGCGCACTCCAGCCGGTTCGCCTCGATCCACCCCACGGTGCGCTCGAACACGTCCGGCCGGTCGTGGTCGAACCCGAGTACGAAGCTGCCGTTCACCTGGATGCCGTTGTCGTGTAGCACTGCTACCCGGCGGGCGTAGTCGGCCGGGCGCGGACTCTTCTTGCGGGCGTCGGTGATGTTGTCGGGGTGCAGCGACTCGAACCCGACGAACACCCCGGTACAGCCGGCCAGGGCCATCTCGCGGACCAGCGACGGGTCATCGGTCACGTCGATCGAGACGGCCGCGCTCCAGATCTTCCCGAGTGGCCGCAGCCCCCGGCAGAGCCGGCGGAGGTACTCCGGCCGCGACCCCAGGTTGTTGTCGATGAACACCCCGTACGGCTGGCCGTCGGCCGCGAACTCGCGAACGACCTGATCGACGTCCCGCACCTGGTACGGGACGTTCAGCCCGTCGGTCGAGAGGTAGCAAAACCCGCAGCGGTTGTGGCAGCCGCGGGTGGCGATCAGGCTGGAGGTGGTCAGGAACTGGCCGCGCGGCAGCAGGTCGCGGCGCGGGGCCGGGTCGTCCCGGTAGGGGGCGCGGAAGCCGCCGTCGTACCGGGGCTGGAGGGTGCCGGCCTCCACGTCGCGGAGGATCTCACCCCAGAGCTGGACCCCCTCGCCGACGGCCAGGGCGTCGGCGTGCGGGGCGCACTCGTCCGGGCAGGACAGCACATGCAGCCCGCCCAGGACGACCTTGGCCCCGCGGTCCCGATACCAGCGCGCCAGCTTGAACGCCCTGCCGGCGAAGGTGAGATGCACCGTGATCCCGACGACCTGCGGGAACGGCCGCCAGGGCGGCGGCCCCTGGAGCAGGTTCTCGTCCCAGTAGGTGACGGTCCACTCCGACGGTGTGGCCGCGGCGACGCTGGTGAGGGCCAGGGTCGGGGTGAGGACGTGCTTGCCGAAGCTGGCGTGCGGGTCCTTGGGGTAGAACGGGTTGACGAGTAGCGCGTGTCGCGGGCGCGGCGACTGCGGCGGGACCGCCGGGTCGAGCCGCGGCGGGATGCGCATCGCGTGGGGAACCCATCCGTCCGTCATGTGGCACCCTCTGGGTTGACCGGCCGCCCGCACGGGTGGCCGTGGCCATTTGTTTGATCGGCAAAGTATCTTCGCGATTAGCCGCTCGACGCATCCAGTGTCTAGTGTAATGTCCCTTAAATATTCGTCGTGATCTCAAGCGTGACACAGCAGCTAGATACTTTGTATCGCAAAGAAAATCAACATCTATATTGGGGGTGGTAACCGGATCGGAATGATCCGACAGCCGGAGCGGGGCGGTTCTGGCCTCACGCCGGTACGGGTTGATGGCCTTGCTGATGGCCCACAAGGCGGTGGTGGTCAGGCCGGTGAAGACGGGACGGAGCCGGGAGGTGGTGGCCGAGTGTCGGGCATGGCGGCGGATACGATGAGGGCGGTCGCGCCGGCCGACGCTTGCCGATCCGCTGATCCGTAGAAGATTCGTCGTGACGAACGTTCACCCTTCGTGGCTACCCGACCGCGCTCCACAGATGAGCACGTCCACGTCGGGAACGGCGGCGAGCAGGCGATCGACCGGCGACCGCCCGAACCACCGCCGATACCACGGCCGCCGCGACCGCCCGACCAGGATGACACTGATCGCGTACTCCCGTGCGAAGTCGGCCACGGCTGCGGCGAAGTCCTCGGCCTTGAGCGCCAGGGGCACGCCGCCGAGTTGCCGGGCCAGGGTGAGCGACTCCGAGACGTGTCGCTGCGTGGCGGCGGCGACCCGCTCCGGCCGCTCGGCCGGGGTCTGGATGTAGACCGCGTACCACGGGGCCTTGAGCCGGTCCGCCACCCGGGCGGCCTTCCGCAAGAGCTTCGGGGCCGACGGGCTGCGGGAGCTGACGCACACCATCACCCGGTCCGACCCGCCGGCCCGGTTGTCCCCCTGCCGCTCCCGCGTCCGGTCGAGCAGGTGGGCCACCTCCTCCAGCGCGAGTTCCCTCAGCCGGGACAGGTTCGGGGCGGTGAAGAAGTTCGCCAGCGCCCGCTCGGCCCGGTCGGGCGGGTACACCTTGCCGGCCGCCAGCCGCTCCTGCAAGTCCTCGGCCGGCAGGTCCACGTTGACGATCTGGTGGGCCTGCCCGAGGACGTAGTCCGGCACCCGCTCCTTGACCTTCACCCCGGTGAATTGCTCCACGACGTCGCACAGGCTCTCCAGGTGCTGGACGTTCATCGTGGTGATGACGTTGACCCCGGCCCGGAGCAACTCCTCGACGTCCTGATACCGCTTCGGGTATCGGCTCCCCGGGGCGTTGGTGTGGGCCAACTCGTCCACCAGGGCGACGGTAGGGTTCCGCGCCAGCACCGCGCCCAGGTCCATCTCCTCCAGCACCACGCCGCGGTATTCGATCCGCCGGCGGGGGACTTGCTCCAGGTCACCGATCAGTTCAACGGTCTCGGTCCGGCCGTGGGTCTCGACCACGCCGACGGCCACATCGACCCCCTGCCGCTTCAGCCGGTGCCCCTCCAGCAGCATCTCGTAGGTCTTGCCGACCCCTGGGGCGAAACCGAGGTACACCTTCAACCGGCCCCGCCGCTGCTCCCGGATGAGCGACAGGAACTGCTCGGGCTTTGGCCGGGCGTCGTCGGGACCGGTCATGTCGCGGCCCCCGCCCAGGTCGGCAGAGTCAGGTGGAACGCGGTGCCGCGACCGACCTCACTCTCGGCCGTCACCTCGCCGCCGTGGGCTGTCGCGATCTCGCGGACGATGGCGAGTCCGAGACCGGTCCCCGTGGGGCGGGCGTCGCCCGGCACCCGGTAGAACCGTTCGAAGACGTGCGGCAGGTGTTCGGGGGCGATCCCGACGCCGGTATCGGCGACCGTCAGCCGGACCCGGTGGGGGCCGACGGCCTCGGCCGACAGGGTGACGGTCCCGCCGGCATTCGTGTTGGCCAGGGCGTTACACAGAAGGTTGTTCAGGGCGTGGGCGAGCCGGGTCCGGTCGGCGGCGGCCGGCGGCAGGCTGCTCGCATCGCCGACGACCAACTCGACCCGTCCGTCAACAGCCCGCGATGCGACCGCGTCGGCCGCCGACTGGAGGAGCGGGCCGACCGGTTCGCGGCCGATGTGCAACGCCTCCCGCTGGTCCTCCAGCCGGGCCAGGGCGAGGAGTTGTTCGATCAGGGTCAGCAGCCGCTCGGCGTTGTCCCGGGCGTCGAGGAGCAACTCGGTCTGCTTCGGGTTGAGCGGTCCGACGGCCTCCTCCAGGAGCAGGTGGACGGCCAGCCGGACGCTCGTGAGCGGCGTCTTCAGCTCGTGGCTGACGGTGGCCACGAAGTCCCCCTTGAGCTGGTCGAGCAGTCGGAACCGGGTCACGTCGTCGAGGACGACGGCCGCGCCGAGGGTGTTGCCGTCGGGGTCGCGGATCGGCCGCACCTCGGGGAGGAAGTAGTGGTCGGCCCCGTCGAGTCGTAGGGCGACCGCCTGGTCGAACCGGTCGGTGAGGTACGGCCGCTGGTCGCGGAGGGCGTCCAGGACCGGCCCCCGGAGGGGGTCGGGCGGGGCCCACGGGGCCGGCTCGCGCTGGGAGTCACCCGACGGGGTCACCCCGAACACCTTCCGCGCGGCGACGTTGGCCAGCTCGACCCGGCCCTCCGGGTCGAGGACCATCACCGGGTCGGGGAACGAGTCGATGGCCGCCCGCGCGGTCTCCTGGGCGCGCAATAGCTGTTGCAGGTTCGACCGGCGGAACCGGCGGACCTGGTCGGACATGGCGTTGAACGCCCCGGCCAGCCGGGCCACCTCGTCGTGCCCGTAGACCGGGACCGTCCGGTGTAACTCACCACTGCCGATGGCCTGGGCGGCGGCCGTAACCGCCTCGATCGGGGCGACGACCCGACGGACCAGCCTCACGCCGGAATAGACGGCGAGCAATACCGCGAAGGCCAGCACGCCGCTGAACATCAGGAGCGACCACCGGGCCGTGGCGCGCGCCTCCCGGCTCGCGGACTCCATGCGCTCCTGGTTCAGCCGGAGGATCGCGCCGGAGGTGGTTTTGATCCGGCGGAACCGGTCGTGCAGCCCGTTCCGGCCGATCTCCCCGAAGTAGTCGCCAGACCGTGCGGGATGACCGGGCGGACGGGCGTAAAACCGATCCCCCTGCTCGCGGTAGTCGGCGGTGAGCTGTTCCAGCTCGCGGACCAACTCGCCCTCCTGGGGGTGGATGGTGACGTTGCCCTGCTCGACCCGTAGCTGTCGCTGGTACTCTTCCCACTGCGCGCCGTAGTTCGCCCGGGCCTCGACCTCCTTGCCGGCGAGGGCGAACTGGAACGACGAGTCGATCCGCTCCAGGGCCTCGTTGAGCCGCTCCATGGCCAGGACGCTGGTGTAGTTCTCGCGCAGGATCACGTCGGCCCGTGTCCCGAGGTTGCGGAGCAGCGTCACGCCGCCGATCCCCAGGACAGCCAACAGGCCGAAGACCGGAGCGAGGGTCAGGAGGATGCGACGACGCAACGTCATAAGCCGAACTTCTTCCGCTTGCGGTACAGCGTACTCGGGTCGATGCCGAGCACCTCGGCGGCCTCGTCGAGCGACGCCGCCGAAGCCAGCACGCGGCGGATGTGCTCCGCCTCCAGTTCGTCCAGCGTCCCCCGTCCGCCCACCCCCGGGGGCGGGGCCGGGCCGCGGCCGATCGCCTCCGGCAAGTCGGCCGTGCCGACCTCGGGGCCGGTAGCCAGGATCGCTGCCCGCTCGACGGCGTTGCGTAGCTCCCGGACGTTCCCCGGCCAGCGGTGGGCCTGGAGGGCGGCCGTCGCCTCGGGCGTGAACCCGATCACCCGCCGGCCGGTCTGCGCGGCGAAGAACCCGAGCAGGTGGCGGGCCAGGGGGAGCAGGTCCGCCGGGCGGTCGCGCAGCGGCGGCAGCCGCAGCTCGATCACGTTGAGCCGGTAGAACAGGTCCTCGCGGAACCGTCCGGCTGCCACGTCCGCCTCCAGGTCGCGGTTGGTGGCGGCCACGATCCGCACGTCCCCCGTCCGGGTCATCGTCTCCCCGACCCGCTCGTACTCCCTGTCCTGGAGGAACCGCAGCAGCTTCGGTTGAAGTGCCGGGGGCAGGTCGCCGTTCTCGTCCAGGAACAGCGTCCCGCCGGCCGCCGCGGCCACCTTGCCGTCGGCGTCGCGGACGGCCCCGGTGAACGCCCCCTTCACGTGCCCGAACAGGTCGCTCTCCAGCAGCTCGGCCGACAGGCTCGGGCACGACACGGTCACGAACGGCCGGACCGCCCGCCCGCTCTGGCGGTGGATCGCCCGTGCGAGAACCCCCTTCCCGGTGCCGCTCTCGCCGCGGAGCAAGACCGTGGCGTCCGTCCCGGCCACGCGGGCGGCCACGTCCAGCACCCGCTGGACGGCCGGTTCCCGCGTGAACAGGTCGCCCCCGGGAACGGCCGCCCGCAACTCGTCTTGCAGGTCGGACACCCGGGCTTGCAATCGCCGGACCGTTTCGCAGCGGTTGAGCGCCACTCGCAGTTGGTCCGGGGTGAACGGCTTGGGCAAATAGTCGGCCGCGCCCCGCCGCATCGCCTCGACGGCGGTGTCGATGGCGGCGTACGCGGTCATCACGACGACGGCCAACTCCGGGGCGGCCTGCAACAGCTCGGGCAGCAGGTCCAGCCCGCTGCCGGCCCCCAGCCGCAGGTCGAGCAGGGCGACGTCCGCCGGCCGACGGTGGAGTTGTTGGAGGGCCGCCTCGCGGGTGCCGGCCTCGACGACCGCGTGGCCCATCGCCTCCAGGGTCGTCCGCAGTGTCCGCCGAAGGCTGGCCTCGTCGTCGATCAGCAGCACGTCCATCGCTTCGTCCTTGCAGGTTGCACGACCGCGAACCGGCCCACCGGGTATTTTGCAACCCGCCCCCGCCTCCGCGCTACCGGAACCCGGCCGAAACTGTGTGTTCCGGTCCCCGGCACACCGGTTGCGATTACCGTACTCCGTTCCACACCGGAGTGCGTCATGAGCCTGCTCGCATTGTTCCTGCTGGGTCTGGCCGTGCTCGGCCTGGTGGCCGGGTTCGTGTGGGCCTGCGACCGGGTCTGAGGTCTACCGATGCTGATCCTCGCCGCCGTCGTGACCGTGCTGCTGTTCGTTTACCTGCTCGTCGCACTCCTGCGGCCCGAGCGGTTCTAGGAGACTCGCTCCGATGTGGCTCATTCCACTACTCGTCATCGGTCTATCGACTGGGCTGGCTCTCGCGCTCGGGCGGTACATGGCCCGGGTACTCGACCGGCCCGCCGCCAACCGGCTGGAGCGGCTGATCGACACCGGCGGGCAGGACTGGAAGCGGTACTGCTTCACGATGATCGGGTTCAACGTGATGGCGTTCGCGATCGGGTACGCGGTTCTGTGTTTCCAGCACGAACTGCCGCTCAACCCCGACGGGAAGAAGGCCCTCGCCCCGACCACGGTGTTCAACACCGCCTGCTCGTTCCTGACGAACACGAACCTTCAGCACTACTCGGGCGAAGTCCACCTGAGCTACTTCAGCCAGATGTTCGCGATCATGTGGAAGCAGTTCGTCACCCCGGCCGTCGGGCTGGCCGCACTGCTCGCCATGATCCGCGGGCTGCGGGGCGACACCCACCTCGGTAACTTCTTCCTCGACCTGTGGCGGTGCGTGGCCTGCGTGCTTTTGCCGCTGAGCTTCGTCGTCGCCGTGCTGCTCGTCCTCGGCGGGGTGCCGATGACCCTGGACGGGGCGGCCATGGTTACGACCGTCGAGGGCGGCGAGCAGACGATCGCCCGGGGACCGGTGGCGGCCGTCGTGGCGATCAAGCAGCTCGGCACCAACGGCGGGGGCTTCTTCGGGACCAACTCCAGCCACCCGTTCGAGAACCCGTCGGCCTGGACCAATCTGCTGGAGTGCGTCGCGATCGTGCTCGTCCCGATGGCCTGCGTGGTGATGTTCGGCAGGATGCTGAACGCGGGCCGACACGCCGCCGTGCTGTTCGGCGTGTGCCTGCTCCTGTACTGCGCGCTAACCACCGCCGCCGTACTTGCCGAGTCCGGGCCGAACCCGGGACTGACCGGCCTACCGGTGGATCAGTCAACCGGGAACCTGGAAGGCAAGGAACTGCGATTCGGACCCGGTGCGGCTGGCACCTGGGCGGCCACCACCACCTGCACGTCGAACGGCTCCGTCAACAGCATGCACGACAGCCTGACCCCGCTCGGGGGTTTGGTCCCGCTGATCGGCATGTGGGTGAACTGCCTCTTCGGCGGCATCGGCGTCGGCCTCATCAACCTGCTGGTCTACCTGATCTTCGCGGTATTCCTGGCCGGGCTGATGGTCGGGCGGACCCCGGAGTACCTGGGCAAGAAGGTCGAGGCCCGCGAGATGAAGCTGGCGATGCTCGCGCTGCTCATCCACCCGCTGATGATCCTGGCCCCGTCCGGTCTGTTCTGCGAGACCGGGTGGGCCGACGCGGCGAAGAACAACCCCGGCCCGCACGGGCTGAGTGAAACCATTTACGAGTTCACCTCGGCGTCGGCCAACAACGGCTCCGGGTTCGAGGGGCTGGCCGACACCGTCGGCACGGCCGAGGACGCTGCTGACCCGGCGAAGGTCCCGGCCAGGGCGTTCGACGTCGCCACGGGCCTGGTCATGGTGGTCTGCCGGTTCGTGCCGATCATTGCCCCGATCGCGTTCGCCGCGAGCCTGAGCCGGAAGAAGCCGACGCCGTTCACTGCCGGCACCCTGCGGACCGACACGGCCACGTTCGGGGTGATGTTGCTCGCCACGATCCTCCTGGTCGGGGCGCTCCTGTTCCTGCCGGTGGCCGCCCTTGGGCCGGTCGCCGAGCACTTCTCGTTCGCACGGTGAAGCCGCTACCCATGAGTACCTCGACCCCCGAGCAACTGAAGCTGGCCCGCCGGCGGACCCGCCGGCAGGGTCTGTTCGAGCCGACCCTGCTGCGGGCGTCCCTGGCCCGGGCGGCGGTCATGCTCCGCCCGGACTACCTGTGGAAGAACCCGGTGATGTTCGTGGTCTGGGTGGGGACGGTCCTGTCGCTGGTGTTCACGGCCGTGAAGGTGATCGACCCCGCGAGTACGGCCGCACCGCTCGGCTACCTGATCGCGCTGGACGTGTGGCTGCTGCTCACCGTCCTGTTCGCCAACTTCGCCGAGGCACTGGCCGAGGCCCGCGGCAAGGCCCAGGCCGAATCGTTGCGGAAGACGCGCCAGGACACCCCGGCCCGGCGACTGAAGGTCGTCGATACCTCGATCGTACCGCCCGGCACCCTGGCCGCATGGCTGCGGGAGCCGGACGCGTTCATCGAGCAGGTGCCGTCCACCCGGCTCCGGGCCGGCGACCTGGTGATCGTCGAGGCCGGCCAGGTGATCCCCGGCGACGGCGAGGTCGTCGAGGGGATCGCATCCGTCGATGAGTCCGCCATCACCGGCGAGTCGGCCCCGGTCGTCCGCGAGGCCGGCGGCGACCGCTCCGGTGTGACCGGCGGCACCCGGGTGCTGTCGGACGTCATCCTGGTCCGCGTCACGGCGTCCGCCGGACAGTCGTTCCTCGACCGGATGATCGCCCTGGTCGAGGGGGCGGCCCGGCAGCGGACGCCGAACGAGATCGCCCTGTCGCTGGTGCTCTCGGCGTTCACCCTGATCTTCCTGATCGTCACCGCGTCGCTCTGGCCGCTGGCCCGATACACGGAGGACTACGCCGGGACCGGGCCGGGCCTCGGCACGGACGTGCCAACGCTGGTCGCCCTGCTCGTCTGCCTGATCCCGACCACCATCGGGGCGCTGCTGGCCGCCATCGGGATCGCCGGGATGGACCGGGCGTTGCGGGCCAACCTGATCGCCAAGAGCGGCAAGGCGGTCGAGGTGGCCGGGGACATCGACACCCTGCTGCTCGACAAGACCGGGACAATCACCTTCGGCAACCGCCGGGCGACCGAGTTCCGACCCGTTGGGGGATACTCCGCCCAGGCCCTCGGCGAGCTGACGGCCCTGGCGTCGGCCGCCGACGACACCCCGGAGGGCAAGAGCATTGTCGAGTTGCACCGTCGGCTGTCCGGTGCGAGCGTGCCGGCCCTGCCGCCGGGCACGCGGGTGGTCCCGTTCACCGCCCAGACCCGGATGAGCGGGGCGGACCTGCCGGACGGTCGCCGGCTGCGGAAGGGGGCGATCGACGCGGTCCTCAAGCACCTTCAACAGAACGGAAGCGCGGTCCCGCCGCTGGTGCTTGAACAAGTGGACGCTGTCGCTGGCCGGGGGGCGACACCACTGCTCGTTTGCGAAGACGACCAGCTCGCGGGCATCGTGGTGCTGGAGGACGTGCTGAAGCCCGGCATCCGCGACCGGTTCGAGCGGCTGCGGAAGATGGGCATCCGCACGGTGATGGTGACCGGGGACAACCCGCTCACGGCCAAGAGCATCGCGGACCAGGCCGGGGTGGACGACTACATCGCCGAGGCGACGCCCGAGGCGAAGCTGGCGTACATCCGCAAGGAGCAGCAGGGTGGCCGACTGATAGCCATGATGGGCGACGGCACCAACGACGCCCCGGCCCTGGCCCAGGCGGACGTCGGCGTCGCCATGAACTCCGGCACCCAGGCCGCCAAGGAGGCCGGCAACATGGTGGACCTGGACAGCGACCCGACCAAGCTCATCGAGGTCGTGGAGGTCGGCAAGCAACTCCTCATGACCCGGGGGGCGTTGACCACGTTCTCGGTCGCCAACGACGTGGCCAAGTACTTCGCGATCGTCCCGGCGCTGTTCGCTGACACACTCCCGCAACTGAAGGCCATCGACGTGATGGGTCTGCACTCGGCCCCGTCGGCGATCCTGTCAGCGGTGATCTTCAACGCCCTCGTCATCCCGCTGTTGATCCCAATCGCCCTCCGCGGGGTGACGTACCGGCCGGTCGGGGCGGACGCTCTCCTGCGGCGGAACCTGCTCGTCTGGGGGCTGGGCGGCATCGTCACCCCGTTCATCGGGATCAAGCTGATCGACCTCGTCCTTTCCGGCCTCGGGCTGGTGTAACGGAGCCAACCATGTTCCAGTACGTTCGTTCGCACTTGATCCTCCTCGGGCTGACCGTCGGCCTGTGCAGCGTCGCCTACCCGCTGGCGATACTGGCGGTCGGGCAGTGGCTGGTGCCGACCTCGGCGAACGGGAGCCTGGTCGTACGAGACGACGGGACGATTGTCGGCTCACGGCTGGTCGCCCAGGAGTTCAAGGGGAACGCCTACTTCCACCCCCGCCCGTCGGCCGCCGGGTACAACGCCGCCGCGTCGTCCGGGAGCAACTTCGGGGCGAACAACCCGAAGCTCCGGCAGCGAGTTGAAGTGCAACTCCAGCAGGAGTACCCGGCCGGCGGGCAGATCCCGGCCGATGCAGTGACGGCATCCGGGTCCGGCCTCGACCCGCACATCAGTCTGCGGACGGCGAGGGAGCAGCTTCAGCGGGTAGCCTCCTCGCGTGGCCGGCGGGTCGTCGAGGTCGAAGCCCTGCTCGACGAACTGGCGTTCACCCCGCTCGGCGGCGCGGCCGGCGAGCGCCTGGTGAACGTTCTGGAGGTGAACCTCGAACTCGACCGGCGGATCCCGGTGCGGGGCTCCCCCTGACCTGGCACTGACCGGTGACGTTGAGTAACCGCCCCGGCAAAAGTGGGTCCGACCGCGGACGAATTAGCTGATAGGTGCCGCGCGGCAACCCGCCGCCGCCGGGTACTTCCGGGAGACGCTCATGCCCTCGTCCGACCTGCCGGCCGCCGAGCCGGAACCTCCGAGTACCAGCC
>DATLIF010000639.1:0-1710 GCA_035539575.1 Fimbriiglobus sp.
CCTCCACCCCCAGGGCGAACTCCCCCAGGGCCAGTGACCGCTTGTGGGACAGCCCCCGGCTCCGCAACCGGGACAGGTTGTCGGCGGCGTCGTAGTCCGGGCCGTAGATGATCCGCAGGTACTCCGGCCCCCGGCACTTGACGGCGGGCTGGGCCAGCCCCCGCTTGCCCCGCAGCAGGAAGTCGAGCGGCTTGACCACCATCCCCTCGCCGCCCCGCCCGGTCAGGGCCGTCCACCACTCGACTCCCTCGGCCACGCCCGCCGGGTCGGTCACGTCCACCACCTTGTAGGTGGTCGCCAGCAGCAACTCCGGGTCGGCCCGGCAGACGGCGGCGAGCGTGTCCACGTGCCAAACGTGTGTCTTGTCCGTGTGGACCCGGCCCTCCGAGGCGAGCAGGTGGAACGGGGCCAGTTTCAGGTCGGTCAGCGAGTTCACCGGCCAGCAGTAGTGCCGGTGGGCGTCCACGAACTTCCCGACGCCCGCTTCCCGGAGGCCGACCCGACCCGCCACCCCTTCGAGCTTGGCTTTCTCGTCGCCGCCCAGGCGACCCGCCGCCGAGGCCAGTGAGGCGACGGCCCGTGGCAGAGCCGCCCGCCCGGCCGCACCGACCGCAGCGTACTGCGACTTCAACAGTTCCTGGGCCTTCGCCGACCACGGCATCAGTTCGCAGTCCAGGCACACCCAGGTCGTGTTCAACGACTCCCACAAGTCGGCGGCAGTGATCGCCGCCCGCACCCGGTCGAGGAACCGGCGTTCCAGGTCGGCGTCGGTGAAGAACCGTCGGCCGGTGCGAGTCGTGATGATCCCGACTTCTCCGTCGAGGACGCCGAACCGCTCTCTCGCCACCTGCTCGTCCCGGCACACAACAACCACCGCCCTCGACCCCATGTGCTTCTCCTCGCACACCACCTGCGGGGCACCCTGGGTGCGGTAGTAGGCGAACGCCTCGGCCGGGTGTTCGAGCAGCCCCGGCTCGGAACTCGTCTCGCACGGGGACATGGTGGGCGGCAGGTAGACCACCGCCCCCAAGAGCAGGGAGAACTTGGCACTCGCCTCACCGGCGAGGACCGAGTGTAGCTTGCGGAGTTTCCGCCCGAAGGCGTTCTCGTCCGGGGCGAACAGCAGCGAAATCTTGTCGCTCTGGGCGTACCCGTAGGTCACGTCGAACCCGCACCCGGTCATTAGGTGTTCGGCGGTCGCCAGCATCATGTCCCGGAACCGCTCGTCGAACGGGGCCTCGAACGGGTGGACTTCCTTCGTCAGCCGGGTGAAGCTGCGGCCGTCCAGCCGGGCGACCATGTGCAAGCCCGGCAGGACGCACAGGTCGTGGGCCGTCTCAAACACCCGCATCATCCCGTCGAGTTCATCGAACTTCATCGCTCCACTCCTCGACCACGAACGTGTCGTCGTCGATCCGAACGTAGTACAGCGCGTCGAACCCCTCGTCACGGGTCGGCAACTCCATACGCCCGGCCGTGCCGAGGATGCCCTTGAGCGGCACCTGCTGATCGGGTGGCCGCCGCCCGTTCCGCCGCTTGCAGTCCTCGACACGGGACTGGAAGTAGAACCCCACGACCCGGAACCCGGCGTCCTTCGCCGCCCGGACGTAGACCGCCCGCTCGGCCCGAGTCGGGTTCGTGTTGTCCACGACGAACGGCTGGCTTGTATCGATGCAGGTCTGCACCAGCCGCTTCTCCCGGTGCCGGGTC
>DATLIF010000640.1:0-5580 GCA_035539575.1 Fimbriiglobus sp.
GTGGGACCGGCCCCACCAGCCGGCTCACGCCGGCCGTTCGCCACGAATGTGACCCCTATTTTATCCGCGTGCCATCGCTTTTTCTTTTGCCAACTCGCCGACGCGCTTCAGGTCGAGTTTGCCGGTGCCGAGGACCGGGAACGCCTCCACCGGGGAGCAGTCGCGCACATCCGGTATCCACAGGTTCGGCAGACCCCGCTCGCGCAGTTGCCGGAAAACCGACTCCAGCCTGTCCGCGATCTCCGGCAGGTGCAGCACCACCACCCGCTCGCCGCGCTTCTCGTCGGGGACCGCCGCCACCGCCAGGACACGGTCGCCGTTGTTGCCCAGGATGTCGTGCATCTCCTCGTCCAGCCGCTCCAGCGGCACCATCTCACCGCCGATCTTGGCGAACCGGCTGAGCCGCCCGGTGATGCGGATGAACCCGTCCTCCTCCACATGCCCGATGTCGCCGGTCATGTACCACCCGTCGCGAATGACGTCCCTGGTCTTCTCCGGTAGGTGCAGGTAACCGACCATCACGTTCGGCCCCTTCACCGCCAGCACGCCCTCGGTCACGGGCGGCAGCGGCTCATACGTCTCCGGGTCGAATGCCTTCGCGCAGACGGCGGGGAGCGGCTGGCCCACCGTCCCCATCGTGTTCGCCTTCTGCCGCAGGCCGCCGACCTCCGTGTCGAAGATGTTGGTGCTGACCACCGGCGACAACTCCGTCGTGCCGTACCCCTCCAGCGGCAGGATGCCGAACTTCGCCTGGAACTCCTCGGCCAACTTCACCGGCAGCTTCTCCGCACCACAGACCAGGAGCCGCAGCGAGTCGAAGTCCCCCGGCTCCGCCCGGCGGAGGTAGAACCGCACGAACGTGGCGGTTCCGAACAGGATCGTGCAGCGGTGCTTGCGGCACAACTCGCCGACCTCCTTGGCCGCCCGCGGGTCGGGGAAGAAGACCATCCGCATCCCGATCGCCAGCGGCGCCCACAGGCAGATCGTGTTGCCGAACGTGTGGAAGAACGGCAGCGTCGCCAGCATCCGGTCTTCAGGCACCAGGTCCACCCCCCGGCGGACACTGTCCACGTTCGCCGAGATGTTCCGGTAGCTGAGCATCACCCCCTTCGGCTCGCCGGTGCTGCCGCTGGAGAACAGGATGGTCAGCACGTCGTCCGGCCGCGTCCGGTGGATGCCGAGGATTCGCTCCAGCAGCCGCCCGGGGAGCAACAACACCATCAGGAACGTCAGCAGCTTCTCCCGGCCGGAGATGCCCCCGAGCGCGTCTTCGAGGTACAGCCTCCGGACGCTGTCCGGCAGTTCCATCGGTACGCGGTCGAGGAACCGCTTCGACGTGAGGACGGTCGTGATCCCCGCCTGCTTGACCGCCGAGAGGACCGGGTCGGTGCCAGCGGTGTAGTTCAGGTTGATGACCGTCTTGCGCAGGAAGACCAGCGCCAGGTTGGCCAGCGCCGAACCCATGCCGGTCGGAAGCCAGACGCCGACGTTCGGCTCCGAACCCAGCCGGGTCCGCAGCCAGCGGGTCAGGCACCAGGCGGCGACCAGCGCCCGCGGCCAGGTCAGCGTCTTCTCGGTGCCGGTGGCCACGTCCACGAACGCCACCCGCCGCAGGTTCCGCCACGCCGCTGCGTTGCGGACGAACTCGCGGTGGACCGGCAGGACGTGGTTGCTCTCCAGAATGCCGCACTCGGCGTTGCACTGCTGCACCGCGGCGCGGGCCGCGGCGGCGGTCGTCGTGTGCGGCAGCGGCTCGCCGAAGTACGCCGCCACCCGCCGGCGGAACGCCTTCGGCCACTTCCTGAAGATGCGGCCGCGCTCCCAGCTAAACGCCGTCCCCCACAAGTTGTCCAGGTACGCCGGGACGACCGGCACCGGCTGCTTCGTCTTGCGCAGCACCCGCTCGATGCCGCGGCCGAACGGCAGCATCTGGCCGTTGCGGCTGAGCGTCCCCTCCGGGAAGACGACCACCGCCCGGCCCTCGTCCAGTGTCGCCGTCACCCGATCCAGCGCCGCGACGGCGGCGTGCGGTCGGCCCTTGGTGCTGTCGATCGTGAGCAAACGCCGTTTGGCGAAGAACAGGATGAGCCGCAGCACCGGGTTCTTGTAAAAGCCCTCCCACATGACGAACGTCAGCGGCCGCGGCGCCGCCGCCCACAGCAGCATCCAGTCGATGTAGGTGACGTGGTTGCACACAATCAGAACCGGCCCGGCCGCCGGGACGCGTTCGGCGTGGTAGACGCGGAACCGGTACACGAGGCGCGGGATCAGCCAGTAGATCGGCGTGTACAGCGCCGGGAAGATCCGGCCGAGGGCGACGTACAGCACGGCGGCCGCAACCAGTAGCCACGGCCAGAGGGTGGAGAGGGTGGCCGCGAACAGGGCCATGGCAGCAGGCTCTCGGGCGAGGGGGACTCCGTGGCGGGTTAGGGTATGCGGCCGACCGGCCGCCGTGGAGATGTGACCGCTCGGTCTCCAGGTTCGGCCGGTTCCCGCTTGCGGACTGATCGACCTCTGGTTATACCGCGGCCCACAACACGGGACCAGAACCTGGATGACTGCCGCGGGCGCGGACGACCGGCCCCGGGCGTGGGGGACGCCCGGACGCCAACACCCGAGGTCGCCTGCACGCGGAACCGACCCGGTGCGCAACCGCCAGGTCGCGGGGGGGACTGTTGCATGGCGGCGACGACGGACGCGCTCATCCGGCGGGTGCTGCGGGACGACTCGCTCACTCGGGGGCTGGGGGACGAGGAAGCGCGGATGCTGGTCGAGTGGGTGGTGGACTGGGCCGAGTTACTGGCCGAGGCCGCCCGCGACGACTCCGACGCCCAGGTTCTCGTCGCCCGGCTCTGCCGGCGTGGCAAGGCGATCGGCCGGTTCGTTCAGCTCTGGGAAAACCCCCGGAACCGGGGGTCCGCGTCCCAGCTCGCCGCCGTCGAGCGGTTCGGCTGGCCGCTGCCGACCGACCGCATCGAGCCGCCCGACCTGATGCACCACATCCTCACCTGGGAGAACCAGCACTCACCGGGGTAGTCAGTTCGGTATAGCGAGCCGCCGACGCCAGTCGGCGGGTGATGGCCCGAAACCCGCCGACTGGCATCGACGGCTCGCGATTTTGGCCGTTTTTCCCCGCATTCGGGGATAGGACCGGCATCGGTGGTGGCGATCTCGTCTGTAAAGTGGGGAAAGTATGCCCGCCGTACTACAGTTCGGCGAGGCGACTTGCCGAAAAACTTGAACTTGGAATCCAGTTCGCCGACCGTCCCATCCCATGATGGGGCTGGTCCGCTTGCACTGGACAGGTGCGTTCCGATATGATTACCCGGATTATGCCGATCTCGCCGCGCCTCCCGCTCCAGCCGAGGACGATGCCGTGAGCACCCCCCCGACCAACACGCCGGAGGCAGCCGCCCGCAAGCAATTCGGGCGAAAGATCGACGAGGCGTTCGAGGAGGCGTCCAAGCTCGCCGGCTCCAGCCTGCCGCCGGCGGAGTTCTACGAGAAGTTCCTCAACGTCACCCTCTCGAAGATCGACGCCCCGGCCGGCGTCGTCTGGCTGCGGACCCCGCAGGGGTTCCTCCAGATGGCCACTCAGGTCAACCTCGACCAGGTCGGCCTGGACGCCCGCCGCGGCGGCCGCCAGTGCCACAACGAGATCCTCCGCCAGGTCTTCCAGTCCCAGCCCAGCCGGCCGGTCCTGGTCGAGCCGCAGGGCCGACTGGCCGGCGTCACCGCCGAGGCCGGAGCCGTCCCGGCCGCCAACCTCACAGACTACTACGCCCTGTTCGCCCCGATCGTCAACGCGGACAAGTCCGCCCTGGGCCTGCTAGAGGTCTTCCAGCAGAAGGACCACGACCCCCGGCTGTACCAGACGTTCCTGCAATACGCGGTCCAGATGGCCGGGTACGCCAGCCAGTACCACCAGTTCGCCAACGTCCGGCAGGCCAGCGGGCTGGAGAAGGTCCTCACCCAGATCGAGGGGTTCGCCAAGCTCATCCACTCCACCCTCAACCCGACCGAGGTCGCCTACCACGTCGCCAACGAGGGCCGGCGGCTCATCGAGTGCGACCGGCTGTGCGTCGGCGTCCGCCACGGCAAGAAGGTCACCGTCGAGGCCGTCTCCGGGGCCGACGTGGTCGAGAAGGCCAGCACCCACGTCCGCCGCATGCGCGCCCTCTTCGACGCGGTGCTGAAGTTCGGCGACAAGCTGGTCTACCGCGGCACCAAGGACGAGGGCTTGCCGCCGGACCTGTCGCACGCCCTGGACGACTACCTGTCCGAGAGCCAGCCCAAGCTGCTGGTGGTCGCCCCGATCCGCGACGAGCGGGAGAAGAACGAGAAGAAGCCGGCCCGGTCGGTGATGCTCCTGGAGAGCTTCAACCCGCCCGAGCAGGTCGAACCGCTGATCGCCAAGATGGACGTGGTCGGCAAACACGCTGCCGGGGCGCTGTACAACGCCGCCGAGATGAAGCGGGTGCCGTTCGGCTTCATCTGGCGGCCGATCATGAAGGTCCAGGAGGGGCTGGGCGGCAAGCACCGCTTCTACTGGGCGCTGGGCATCACCGCCCTGGTCCTGCTGGCCGCGGCGATGGTGCTGATCCCGTACCCGCTCAAGATGGAAGCCAAGGGCGAGTTCCTGCCGCGGCAAACGGTGAATACCTTCGCCCCGACCGACGGCGAGGTCCGCGGCATCCTGGTCCAGCCCGGCCAGAAGGTCGGCCCGCACACGCCGGTCGTGCGGCTGTTCAGCCCGACCCTCCAGGAGAAGTACGTCACCTCCCAGACCGAGGCGATGCAGGCCGAGAGCCTGATGCGGCTGTACAACGACCGGCTCACCCAGCCGAACCTGCCCGTCGCCGAGGCCGAGGCGTTCCGCCGCGAGTACGCCAAGAACGACGCCATCGCAACCAGCAAGCGCGAACTGCTCGACCAGATGCGGGTGATGTACAACTTGACCGGCCGGCCGGGCGAGTTCGAGGCCCGCACCCCGGGGTTCGACCCGGGCATCCCCCGCTCCTCCGACGAGTGGCGCATCCTCAGCGGCGACGTCCGCGCCGACCTGCTCAAGCGGACCGTCCGGCCCAACGAGCCGCTCCTCCGCATCGGCAACGTGACCGGCCCCTGGCGAGTCGAACTCAAGCTGCCGCAGCGGGCCATCGGCCACGTCGCCCGGGCGCTGGCCACCCCCGGCCTGCACAAGACCGACAAGGACGGGCAGCGCTACCTCGACGTGGACGTACTCCTGACCAACAAGCCTGACTCCAGCTACCCGGGCCGCCTCTACGAGGAGGACATGGCCAGGGAGGCGATCCCCAACAAGAGCGACCACAACGAGACCGAGTCCGTCGTCCCGACCTACGTCCGGGTGAACCTGGACGACCTGCCGCCGGAGAAGAAGATCCCCCGCGAGTTGTTTGTCGCCGGCATCGAGGTCCACACTCGCGTCCGATGCGGCAACCACGCGCTGGGCTACTCGCTCTTCCACGGCGTCTGGGAGTGGTTCTACGAGAACGTGGTGTTCTTCTTCTAGCAGCGGTGAGCGTTGAGCTATGAGCGGTGAGCAAGTCGGTTCTGATC
>DATLIF010000641.1:0-3253 GCA_035539575.1 Fimbriiglobus sp.
CCGAAGTTGAACCCGTGGACCCACAGGCCGTCGTCGATGATGTCGGTCAGCGCGGCCGGGCGGGCGCTGATGGTGTTGAACGTCGGCGAGGTTGGCAACTGCGTCACCGCGAGGTTCCGGTTCACCTGGTCGCCCGGCCGGGCCACGCTGCTGACGTACAGCACCGAGTACCCGACGAACGCGTTCATCCACGAGGTGAACTGGTAGCCGAGCTTGAAGTCCCCCTCCGGCAGCACGGCGAACCGGGTGTCCGACCGCGTGCCGGTGTAGGCGCCCGACGCCAGGAACCCGCCGGGGGCCACGGCCGTCGTCACGAACGGCCCGCCGCTGACCAGGGTGGTCGTCCCGTCCACGGTGACCATCTGGTGCATGGCCCCGAGGGCGACCTTACCGGTGAGATCCCAGAACAGCCCGCCGCGGCCGCTGCTCATCCGCGCCCCGATGGTGCCGCCGTAGAAGCTGTTGGTCGCGCCGAACCGATCGTGGACGGCGATCTGCGCCGGGGCCGACACCCCGAACCCGTTGAACGCCGACGCCCCGCCGGACAGGATCGAGCTGGCGTCGAAGATGTTCAGCGCCTCCGAGTACTGGAGGAACTTGAACCCGGTGATCACGTCCACCACCACCGAGTCGCCGTTAATCACCCGCCAGAACGGGGTGCCGTCCACCCCCCAGATCTGGGCCGAGTGATCGACCACGACGCCGCCGCTGAACGCCCCGGGGGCGGCCACCACCCGGACGTTCTCTCGCCGCGAGATGGTGTCCACGAACGGCCGCGCCAGGATCGTGGCGCTGTTGCCGCCGAGCGTGTGCGTGTCGTTCGTCCGGCCGATGTAGAAGCCGCTCATCTCGAAGCCCAGCCGGCTCTCGCCGAGCCAGCCGCCGGCCGCGACCCGGAACCCCGGTGCGGCGCCGTAGTCGGCCTTCTGGGCGCTGGAGATGACTGCCGTCCCCGGCTGGCCGAGAATGCCCAGCGACGGGCCGGTGGTCACCAGCGGGGACGCGACGGTGGTCGAGTCCAGGAACCAGAGCAGGAAGCTCCCCTCGGTGTAGAACCGGTACGGCGGGGCCGCGTCGCCGACGATGCCGCCGTAGCCGCCGTCGATCGGGTACGACTCGCCGCCGATCGGGACGACCGGGGCGGCCGGGCCGCTGGGCAGCACCGCCGGCGCCGCGGCCGAGCCGGTGAACAGCGGCGCGCCGTCGGAGACGGGGACCACCGGGGCCGGGGCCTGGGTCGGCAGCCCCTGGGCGACGGCCGGCCCGGCCGCCGCGGCCAGGGCCACGCTGGCTCCGAGGATGAACTTCCTCATCTGCATCCCTCGCTTCGGTTCCTTGCCGGATCACGGTGGGGAGAGGCCGCGAGACGCAAGCCCCCACCTGACCCAGTCTGGCCCTAAGATCGGCACCACCCGGCCGGCCGGTCGAATCAAACTCCGCGGTTTCGTCGGTTCGCCCGGCTTAACCGGCGCGATCCGAACGAATCCCGATCCCCTACGTTGTGCAGCTTGCCGCGTCGCGGCGTGGAGTTCGTCCCCCGGCCGGCGGGTATACAGAGCCACCGCCCGGGGTTTCAACGCCAACCCTGGGACCGCGGCCGTCCCTCTTTTCGTTCCCACGCTCTGCGTGGGAACGCAAGGGGGCGACGCTCCGCGTCGCGAGCAGTGCCGCACCAGCTTCCCGATCGTCCGTGAAGCGCCCCGACCGGTGGGAGGCACGGGACGCGGAGCGTCCGAAGAGACGTTCCCACGCAGAGCGTGGGAACGAGAAGAGGGAGAGTCACGGCACCGGCGGCGCCATCGGGTGCTTTTTCAGCCGCTCGGCGTATTCGTGGTTGAGCAGGTCCCGCACCAGGCCGCGGTCGATCAGCGCCTGCTCCGGCACCTCGCCCAGGTCCTTCGTGTCCTTGATCCACTGGTCCAGCGCCGCACGCATCTCCTTCAGTACGCCCGCGTGCTCCGCCGAGCCGGCCAGGTTCTTGACCTCGTAGGGGTCCGTCTGCGGGTCGTAGAGTTCTTCCTTCGGCTTGGTCTTCGCCCACCACTGCCTCTGCACCGGGTTCAGCTTCCCCTCGAACGCCAGGCGCCGCCAGTCCTTCTGGACCGGCATCTCGTCCAGGTAGTTCAGCCACTGCATGTACGGCAACTCCGGGTGGTAGTTGCGGACGTAGCGGTATCGCTCGCCGCGGACCGACCGGACGCGGTCGAACGTCTCGTCCATCCGGTCGCGGGCGCTGAAGACGTGCTTCGGGGCCGGCTGCGTCTTCTCGCCGAGGAACACCCGGCCCTGCATCTGCGGCGGCACCTCGGCCCCGGCGAGGGTCAGCACCGTCGGCGCCACGTCGAGGAAGCAGGTCAGGTCGTCGCGGACCGTGCCCGGCTTGACCTGGCCCGGCCAGCGGACCAGGAACGGCACCCGGGTGCCCGAGTCGTACGGCCACCGCTTGCCGCGCGGCAGTCCCCATCCGTGGTCGCCGAAGAAGATCACCACCGTGTTGTTCGCCCATTTCCGCTCGTCTAATAGCTTCAGCACGTCTCCCACGAGGTAGTCCATCGCGGTGATGTTGTCATGGTACTTGCCGACGCACTCGCGCACCGCCGGCGTGTCCGGGTAGTACGGCGGCAGCTTCACCTTCGACCGGTCGCGGCGCTCCTCGGGCTTGAGCCGGGCGGTGTTCGTCTCGTACTTGCCCTCCGGGGCGCGGACCTGGCTCTCGTGCGTGATCGTGAAGTTGATGTACGCGAACCACGGTCGGTCCTTCGGCAGCAGGTCCGGCTTCTTCGTCCAGTCCTGGGTGGTGTCTACCCAGCCCTTCGGCAGGTCGAAGTTGAAGTCGGTCTTGCCGGGCCAGGCGACGAAGTAACCCGCCTTGCGGAGGTAGTCCACGAACATGGGCGGCGTCTTGGTCAGCTTCGATCGCATGTGCAGGGTGCCCAGCGTGGTCGGGTAGACGCCGGTGATGAGCCCCGACCGGCTCGGGGCGCAGACCGGGGCGTGGGTGAAGCAGCGGGTGAACCGCGCTCCCTGCGACGCGAGCCGGTCCAGGTTCGGGGTGATCGCGTCCGGGTCGCCGTAGCACCCGAGGCTGGGGCTGATGTCCTCGGAGCCGATCAGCACGACGTTCGGCCGGTCGGCGGCCGTGAGTGGCGAGACCGACCCGAGCGCGGCCAGGGTGAGAAACAGACTCCGCATAGATACCTCCGTGGGTCGTGGCGAACGGCCGGCGTGAGCCGGCTGGTGGGAGGCAGGAGTC
>DATLIF010000642.1:0-8613 GCA_035539575.1 Fimbriiglobus sp.
TGTAGGGTGGGTCGAGTCTTCGAGGCCCACCGGGACCGCTAGCGCACAAGCCGGTGGGCCTCGAAGACTCGACCCACCCTACAAAACCGTGGGGTGCGTTATACCCGGCGTCGGCGTCGCGGGCTAACGACTTTCGCCGCCCGGCGGCTTACAATCCGGGCACCGCTCCGGAGGAACCCGCCATGTCCGATCCCAGGGAACAGACCTACTCCGACGCCGAGGTGCAGGCGAAGATCCAGGAGTTGGGTCTGGCCGAGTGGCACCTCGAAGACGGCTGGCTGAGGCGGAAGTACAACACCGACGGCTGGCCCCAGACGCTGATGGCAGTCAACGCGATCGGCTATCTCGCCGAGGCCGCCTGGCACCACCCGGACCTGGCCGTTACCTGGGGCAAGCTGTGGGTGAAGCTGAAGACCCACTCGGCCGGCGGCATCACCGACAAGGACTTCGAGCTGGCAAAGAAGATCGAGGAGGCGGTCCTGTGGCGCCCCGACGGCGGCGCGCTCGGGACCGGCAACCCGAAGAAGTTCGTGTTCAGCAAGTAGAGCCATCCCCAGGCCCACGAGCACCCGCGATGACGCGACTCCTTCCCCTGACCGCCCTCCTGTTCCTCGCGATGCCAGCCGCCGCACAGACGCTGACCGTCACCGGCGGCCAGGCCGACCTGACCGGCGTGGTCGTCACCGCCCCGCTGCCGGCCGGTTCCGCGGAGTCGGTCAACGTGGTCGAACTACCCGACGGCCGGCACGCCGCCGCCCAGATCGCCGCCCCCTCGCTGCTCTCCGACGCGAAGGGCAAGCAGCTTACGTTCGTCCTCCCGGCCCTGCCGGCCGGCGGGTCGGTGCGGATCCGGCCGGCGACGTTGAACTACATCAAGGCGCCGCCGCACTTCCGGTTCGTCGAGAACAAGGGCGAGGGGGCCACGGACCTCGTCTTCGAGAAGCAGCCCGTTCTGCGGTACGCACACGCCGCGCACGACGCCTCCACGCCCGAACGGCACGACCTGACGTTCAAGCCGTTCCACCACGTCTTCGAGCCGTCGAAGGGCGAGCACCTGCTGACCAGCGGAGCGTACCCGTTCTCGGACAAGTCGAAGCTGTTCCCGCACCACCGCGGCCTGTTCTACGGCTGGATGCGGATCACCTACGGCGACAAGCAGCAGGCCGACACCTGGCACGGCCGCAAGGGCGAGTTCACCGAGCACGACAAGACGATCGTGCAAGAAGCGGGCGAGGTGTTCGGCCGGCAGCGGTCGGCGATCTCCTGGCACGGCCCGGATGGCAAGACCTTTGCGCAAGAGGAGCGTGAGGTGACGGCGTATCGCGTTCCCGGCGGCACGCTGATCGACTTCGCCTCCGTGCTGCGGACGGATCTGCCGAAGGTGCGGCTGGACGGCGACCCGCAGCACGCCGGGTTCCACTTCCGGGCGACGCAGGAGGTGTCGAAGGACACCAAGGGCCAGACGTACTACCTGCGGCCGGACGGCAAGGACCAGCCGGGCCAGACGCGAAACTGGGACGCCAAGACCCGCGACCCGAAGACGGTCAACCTGCCGTGGAACGCGATGAGCTTCGTCACCCACGGCAAACGGTACACGGTCCTGCGGATGAGCCACCCGGCCAACCCGAAGGAGTCCCGCGGCAGCGAGCGCGACTACGGCCGCTTCGGCGACTACTTCGAGTACGACCTGACGCCGGAGAAGCCATTGAAGATCCGCTACCGCGTCTGGGTGCAGGAAGGGGAGATGACGAAGGAGGAGTGCGAGAACTTACACCGGGCGTTCGTCGATCCGCCGATGGTATCGGCGTCGAACTAGGGTCCGCGGTCGGGCTTCCGTCAGTCGCCGCAGTTCCCTAGTTTAAACTCCATGTCTTCGACCGCTATTCCATCGCCGCCGGCCCATTACCGCGAGCCGCTGTCCCTCGGGACAGTGCGGCTCGCGTCCCGGTTCACCCTCGCTCCGCTGGCCGGGTACACCAACTACCCGTTCCGCCGGTCGGTCCGCGAGATCGGTGGCGTCGGGTTGTGTACCACCGACCTGGTCAACGCGCGGGCCATCCTCGAAGGCATCTCCAAGACCCTGGAGTTGCTCGCCACCGGGCCGGACGACCGGCCGCTGAGCGTGCAGATCTTCGGCGCGAACCCCGACGAGATGGCGCGCGCCGCCCGGTGGCTCGAAGACTACGGCGCCACGGTCATCGACATCAACATGGGCTGCCCGGTCCGCAAGGTGGTCAAGACCGGCGGCGGCTCGGCCATGATGTGCGACACCACCGGCACCACGGTCAAGCTCGTACAACGGGTGGTCGAGGCCACGAAACTGCCCGTCACCGTGAAGATGCGGCTCGGGTGGGACGACGCGAACACGTCGGCCCCGTTCTTCGCCCGGGAGTTCGAGCAGATCGGCGTGGCCGGGATCACCATCCACGGCCGCACCCGCGAGCAGGGCTTCAGCGGCGGCGTCAGCAACGCCGGCATCCGGGCCGTCGTCGAGGCGGTCGAGCGCATCCCGGTCTTCGGCAACGGCGACGTGCGGTCGCTGGCCGACGCGGCGCGGATGATCGACGAGACCGGCTGCCACGGGATCGCCGTCGGCCGCGGGGCGCTGGCGAACCCGTGGTTCTTCCGGCAGCTCGCCCGCTGGGTCGAGACCGGCGACCCCGGCCCGCGCGCGACGTACCTCGAACGAGTCGAGTTCATGGACCGGCACCTGCGCCGGCTGTGCGAGTGGCGCGGTGGCGAGCGGTGGGGCTGCACCCACTTCCGCAAGGTCGCCGCGTGGTACGGCAAGGCACTCCGAATCAGCAAGGACGACCGGCACAGGTTGACGATGCTCGGTTCGCAGGCCGAGTTCGACGCGATCGCGGACCGGCTGCGGGCCGAGGGGCCGCCGTCCGGGTGGGGCGAGTGGGACGCGCACGAAGCCCACGTCGCCGTGCCGAGCGGGCCGATTGCGCACTGGTGAGCAGGTCATAGGATAACCGGAGAGACGATACCCCTCCGGAGGCACCGAAATGACGCCGTTGCAATCCCTGGTCGCCTGCGGGACCAAGCTCTGGCTGGACTCCGTGGACCCCGACGAGATCGCCCGCAACCGGGCGCTCGGGGCCACGGGCGCCACCTCCAACCCGATCATCATCGCCGACCTGATCCAGACCGGCCGGTTCGACGCCGACCTCCAGGCGTTCGTCAAGCAGGGGCTCGACGACGAGGCCATCGCCTGGGCCATGACCGACAAGCTGGTGAAGTCCGCCCAGGACGTGTTCCGGCCCGTCTCGCAGGAGACGAAGGGCAACGACGGGTTCGTCAGCTTCGAGCTGGACCCGCTACTCGAAGACCCCGAGCGCAAGGTGCCCGACACGGAGAAGACCCGCAAGTACGTCGAACTCGGCAAGAAGTGGGCGGCCGGCCACACCAACCGCATGATTAAGGTCCCGGCGACGGCCGGCGGGCTGGGCGCGATCGAGGAGTTGGTCGCGGCCGGGGTGTGCGTGAACGTGACGCTGGTCTTCAGCGAGCGGCAGTACGAGATCGCCCGCGACGCCGCCTGGCGCGGCATCCAGCGGCTGGCCGACCGGTCGAAGGCGAAGACCGTCTACAGCATCTTCGTGAGCCGGCTGGACGTGTACACCGAGAAGGCGGTCCCGGATCTCTCGCCGGCGGCGCAGGGGCAGGTCGGCATCGTGAACGCCAAGCGAATCTGGAAGCTCAACCAGCAGTTCTGGACGGACAAGCGGCTGCCGCTTCAGCAGGAAATGATCTTCGCGAGCACCGGGACGAAGAAGAAGGACGACCCAGCGTGGAAGTACGTTGAGACGTTCGCCGGCAGCGACATCGAGACGAACCCGCCGGCGACCAACGCCGCGGTCCAGGCGAGCGGCCGGACGTTCACCCGCAACGTGGATCAACTGCCGCCGGCGGAGGTGCTCTCCGAGATCGACAAGAAGGTGGACATGGCGAAGCTGGAAGAAGTCCTGATGCGCGAGGGCGTGGCCAAGTTCGCCGACCCGCACAAGGCGCTCTTGAAGCTGATCGCCCAGAAGCGCGAAGCGCTGGCAGCAAAGGTCTGACGGTGGACACCTGGCGGGCCTGGTGTCCGGTTGCCTCAAGAGGCAGTCGGACACCAGGATCACCGACCCATCTCCGGTCACCGACCCATGCTTATCGCGCTCGCCTCGCCCCGCGTCGCCTCCTCCGTCGAGGACGGCCTGGACCGGATCAAACAGTCCCTGTCCGATGCCGCGGCCCGCGGCGCGGCGGTCGTGTGCTTCCCGGAAGCCTACCTGCCGGGCCTGCGCGGTCTGGACTTTGACGTACCACCCTTCGACCGGGCGCAGCAGGACCGGGCGCTCCGTGCCGTGGCGGGCTGGGCACGGACGTACAAGGTGGCCACCATTCTCGGAATGGAATGGCACTCGAACGCGGGCCGACAGATCGCCGCCATCGTACTGGACGCCCGGGGCGAGGTTCAGGGGGTCCAGACCAAGAATCAACTGGACCCGACCGAGGAACCGCTGTATGTCCCCGGGCACACCCGGCGACTCTTCGAGGTCAACGGCCTCAAGTTCGGGGTGGCGATCTGCCACGAGGGGTTCCGATACCCCGAGACGGTCAGGTGGGCGGCGTCGCGAGGTGCCAAAGTCGTCTTCCACCCGCACTGCACGGGAAGCGATCAAGCTGGAGTCCGGCTCACGCAGTGGGGGTCGCCCGACGGGCCGTATTACGAGAAGGCGATGATGTGCCGCGCGCTGGAGAACACGGTGTACTTCGCCAGCGTCAACTACGCGTTCCGCTACCAGGAGTCGGCGACCAGCCTCGTCGGCCCGACCGGCGAGTGCGTGGCACACCTGCCCTACGGGGAGGAGGGCGTGCTGGTCCACGCCATCGACCCGGAGGCCGCAACGGGGTTGCTCGCCTACCGGTACGCGCCGGAGCGATACCGGGAAACCGGCGCGGACTGAGCGCTTCAAACGAACCGACTCACGGAGGAGCGGTCCATGACCCTGCACGTCGGCACAAGCGGCTATTCGTACAAGGAGTGGAAGGGCTCGTTCTATCCCGATAAGCTGCCGGCCGGGCAGATGCTCCGCTACTACGGTGAGCGGTTCCGGTCGGTCGAGATCAACAGCACGTTCTACGGCACGCCCCGGGCGTCGGTCCTGGAGAAATGGGCGGGCGATGTCCCCGCCGACTTCCAGTTCGTCCTGAAGGCGCCACAGCGGATCACGCACGTCCAGCGGCTCAAGGACACCGGCGAGTCGGTGGCAGAGTTGCTCGAATCCGCCGGGTCTCTGAGAGAGCGGCTGGGGCCGCTGCTGTTCCAGTTGCCGCCGAACTTCAAGAAGGACGTGCCGCGACTCCGCACGTTTCTGTCACTGCTGTCGTCGCGGTGTCGCGTGGCGGTCGAGTTCCGCCACCCGTCGTGGTTCGACGACGAGGTGTTCGGGTTGCTGCGCGACCACCGGGCGGCGCTGTGCGTCGCCGAGGCGGAAGGCGACCTGGAGGTCCCGTTCGTATCCACCGCGGACTGGGGTTATGTGCGGCTGCGGCGGCCCGACTACGGCGACACGGAGTTGTCGGCCTGGGCGAAGCGGGTGCAGGAACAGGACTGGCGGGACGGGTTCGTGTTCTTCAAACACGAGGACGAAGGCAAGGGGCCGCAAATGGCGAAGCGGTTCCTGGAGCTGGTCGGCTAGGATTCTCTTCTTGGCGAACGGCCGGCGGGAATCGAACCCGCTTCGAGCTGGGTTGCAGCCAGCCGCCCGGCCATCGGGCCCCAGCGTCCTACCGTCTAGTATCCAGAAGGACACGGAAGCCGCGTTCCGGTTCGCCCCCGGCGGCGCGCAATTCGCAATCCCCACCGGGTTCGAGGTATGGCCTCGCCCGCGGGCCGCAACCGGAGCCTCACCTTGTCTCACCCCCGCCTCCGCATCGAATCGCTCGAAGACCGCCTCGCCCCGATCGTCGGGGCATTCGCCGAGGCGCCACTGGCCGACACCGCCGGGACGTTCGGCGGCGTCGTCGAGGTGCTCACCGACGACGGACTGGGGTCCGGCACCCTGATCTACACCGGCCGGCACGTCCTGACCGCGGCCCACGTCGTGGACGAGAACGGCGACCGCGTCGCAGATTCCGCAGTGACGGTGCGCTTCCACCTGCCCACCCGGACCGTGGACCTGCCGGTCGCGGTGGACCAGGTGCTCATCTGGCCGGGGTGGCGCGGCGGGTCGGACGCACTCCAGGGCGAGACCGGCAAGGACGACCTGGCCCTGCTGTTCCTGCCGGCGCTCGCCCCCGCCGAGGCCGGGCGGTTCGACCTGAACCGCACCACAGACGAACTTGGCGAGTCGTTCCTGATGCTCGGCTACGGCCGCAGCGGGACCGGGACCAGCGGCGGTATCCCCGGCACCGCTGGCGACCTGCGGTTCGGGTTCAACCGGTTCGACACCACCGGCCGCACCGCGCCGGACGACTACCTGGTGCCGCCGGGCTACGGCCTGGTCGCGGACTTCGACGACGGCACCCCCGAGCACGACGCGCTGGGCCGATCGCTGGGCATCGCCGGGCTGGGCTTCGGGGCGGACGAGGCGTCCATCGGGTTCGGCGACTCGGGCGGGCCGGCGTTCCTGTACGACGGGACCAACTACCTGCTGGCCGGGGTGGCGGTGTCGCTGGTCTCCGGCGGGCCGTCGGACGTGGACATCGAGTTCGACACCATCGCCGAGAGCAACTCCAGCTTCGGCGACCTGATGGGCTACACCCGGGTGTCGGCCTATGCCGACGGGATCGACGCGCTGGCCCGGGACGCCTACCACCTGGTCGTGGACCTGAACTACCAGCCGGCCGGCAACGACGGCTCGTCCGACACCGTGCAGGTGGCGCAGTCTGGCGGGACGGTTGGGGTGTACATCAACGGTCAACTCGTCCACTCGGACGCCCGCGGCCGGCTGCTGTCGGTCACGGCGATCGCCTCGGCGGACGGCGGCGCGTTCGGGGTGCTGGCCGCAGTCGCGGGGGATCTGTACGTGCAGGCGGCCGGGTTCGCGGCCTCGGCCGACGACCGGCCGGTCGTGACCGCGGAGCCGGTGCCGGGGGTGCGGCCGGTGGCTCCGCTGGAGCCAGCCGAGCCGGAGCGGTTGGTCGCGGTCGGGGCAGACTTCGGGTTCGAGCCGCGGGTGCGGGTATACGACCCGACCGGGGCGGTGCGGTTCGACTTCCTGGCGATGCCGCCGGAGTTGACCGGCGGCGTGCGGGTGGCCCTCGGGGACGTCAACGGGGACGGGTTCCCGGACGTGATCGCCGGCGCCGGGCCGGGCGGGCCGCCGCTGGTGCGCGTCTTCGACGGCCGCACCGGCGGGGCGCTGGCGAGCTTCCTGGCATTCGAGGAGTCGTTCCGGGGCGGGGTGTACGTCGGGTCCGGCGACTTCACGACCGACGGGCTGGACGACCTGGTCGTCACCCCGGACGAGGGCGGCGGGCCGCGGGTGCGGGTACTCACCGGAATCGGACAGGCGGTGATCGCGGACTTCTTCGGGATCGAGGACCCGAACTTCCGCGGCGGCGCCCGGGCCGCGGCCGGCGACCTCAACGGCGACGGGTCCGACGACCTGCTGATCGGGGCCGGGTTCGGCGGCGGCCCGCGGGTGGCCGGGTTCGACGGCCGCGCCTTGCCGGCTGCGGTCCCGACCAAGCTGTTCGCGGACTTCTTCGTATTCGAGCCGACGCTGCGAAACGGGGTGTACCTGGCGGCTGGCGACCTGAACCTCGACCAGTTCGGGGACGTGATCGTGGGCGGCGGCCCCGGCGGCGGGCCGCGGGTGCTGGTGCTGAGCGGCCGCGACCTGCTGGCCGACAACCGGCTGGTGCCGCTGGCCAACTTCTTCGCTGGCGACACGGCCGACCGCGGCGGGGTGCGGGTGACGGCGAAGGACCTCGACGCGGACGGGTTCGCGGACATCGTGGCCGGGTCCGGCGAGGGGGCCGGGTCGCGGGTGATCGCCTACGTCGGCGGCCAGACCCCGGCCGAGGGCAGCCCGCCGGCCAGCCTGATCTTCGATGCGTTCAGCGCGTTCGGAGGCGGGGTGTTCGTCGGGTAGGACGGAGTCCGGCCGACGACGGCTGAGTGTCCCCGCCAGGAATCGAACCTGGTCTTCGACCTTCGCAGAGTCGCGTGCGCTCCGGCACACCCCGGGGACATACGAGTGAAAAGTTCAAAGTGAAAAGTGCAGGCCAGACTTTCGTTGTGAACTTTTCGCTTTGAACTTTTCACTCGAGAAGTATCCCGACCTGGATTCGAACCAGGACTGCAAGCTCCGGAGGCTTGCGTGCTGTCCGTTACACCATCGGGACGGCGTTCGCCGGAATAGAGGCCGGGAACCGCCCGCGGGTTCACAACGCCTCAAACAAAAACCGCGGGGACTGATCCCCGCGGCTCTTTCTGCACTCACTGCTCACCGCTACTTGACCACGTCCACCGGGCCGTGGTCGTCGCAGTGGTCGCCGTGCGGGTGGTGCAGGTGGCCGTCCTCCAGGTAGTCGGTGGGGTCGCCGGGCGGCGCGGTCGAGCCGGGCCGGGTCCGCGAGCGGACGATGAACCGCCCGGTGTGAGCAGGT
>DATLIF010000643.1:0-6130 GCA_035539575.1 Fimbriiglobus sp.
TTCGAGGCCCACCGTCTGCGGAAGGTGGGCCTCGAAGACTCGACCCACCCTACGGAAGACGATCTCGCCATACGTTTCGCAGCGCTTCCTCCAGGTTCCGCACATACCGCGGGGCGTCGGCCAGCAGCGACTTTGCCAGGCGGTCCCGCAGGCCAGCCCGAATCTCCGCCAGCTCATCCCGACGGCCGGTCCATTCCTTCGCCAGCCGCACCAGGTCCTCCGGCGACCGCGCGGCGAACTCCGGCAGCCCGACCGCGGTCATCGCCATGACGCCCTGCCGCGAAACGTAGCTCGGACCGGCCACGGTCAGCACCGGGACGCCCATCCACAGCGAATCGCCGGTCGTCACCCCGCCGTTGTACGGGAACGGGTCCAGTGACAGGTCGAACCGGCTATATGTTGCGAAGTACTCCTGCTTCGGTACGCGGAAGACGAACTCCACCCGCTCGCGCAGGATGCCGCGCTCGGCGAACCGGTCGTGCAGTCGCTTCGCCCCGGCGTGGGACTGGCCGGCCAGCAGCACCAGCCGCGAACCGGGGGTCGCTTGCAGGACCGCCGCCCACGTCTCCAGGCAGGCGTCGGAGATCTTCGCCGGGTTGTTGAGGCAGCCGAACGTGAACCCCCGCTGTGACGCGGCCGGCAACACCGTCACCGGCGGCGCGTCCGCCGGCGGGGCGTAGACCCAAGCCGCTTCCGGCAATCGCAGCAAACTTTCGACGTAAAGTTTCTCGGTCTGGCCCGGCGGGTCGGAGGTAGGGTCCGAGATGCGGTAATCGACTGCCTTCAGACCGGTGGTGTTCGGGTAGCCGAACAGCGTGGCCTGCACCGGGGCCGGACG
Organism: Fimbriiglobus sp.; assembly: GCA_035539575.1. Classification (GTDB taxonomy): domain Bacteria; phylum Planctomycetota; class Planctomycetia; order Gemmatales; family Gemmataceae; genus DASSAT01. The sequence goes on from DATLIF010000643.1 coordinate 839, forward strand.
AGCGGCCATTATCAACAAGCGGTTCCCGGCCGTGTGGCCGCCCAGGTCGATCAGCACGTCGAGGTTGTCGCCACGGATCAAGTCGAACGCCTGCGCGTCGGTCAGCCCGCCGACCGGCCGCCAGTGGTCGGCGAGCGGCTTGAGCCGCCCGGTCGTGTCGTCCGGCCGCACGACACTGGCGTAGGCGAATACCTCCACCCGTTCGCGGTCGTGGTGGCGCAGTAGTGTCTCGATGAACCCGGCGACGGTGTGTCCGCGGAAGTCCGCAGACAGGTAGCCGATCCGCAGCCGTCGGTCGGGGTCGTGCGGCTCCGGCACCCGCGGCGCGTCTGGCGTCGGGCCGGCGAAGCGGGCCGCCCAGGCGACGTGCTCGTCGCGGACCTGCTCCGGGGTGATCCGGGACGAGTAGTTCAGGTGCAACAGAAGGTTGCTGTGAATCGCAGGCGCGAACGGTTGCCGGGCCAGCGACTCACGGAAGCAGCCGACCGCTTCCTCGGGTCGGCCCTGCTCGGCCAGGCTCGTGCCGAGGTTGCTCCAGGCGTCGCCCAGGTCCGGCTTCAGTTCGACTGCCCGCTGATAGTGAAAGAGGGCGTCGTCCTTGCGGCCCATCGCCTCCAGTGCCAGCCCGAGCCCGTTGTGCGCCTCGGCGTAGTCGGGCTTGATCCGCAGCGCCCGCTGGTGCAATTCGTGGGCGTCTGCCGTCTCCCCGCCGGCGGCAAGTGCCAGGCCCAGGTTGTACAGGTTCCGGGGGTCGTCCGGCCGCAACTCGACCGCCTTCTGAAGCGCGGTGACGCCTTCCGCCCACCGTCCGGCGCGGACGAGGGCATCGCCGAGGCGGCTGTGACCGTCAGGGTTGGTGGGCTCCAGGCGGGCGACGACGGCGAAGCTTTCGGCGGCCCCGGCTGCGTCGCCGATGGCCGACAGGGCCAGCCCGAGGTTGAACGCGGCCCCGGCGTGGGCGGGGTTGGCGGCGAGACAAGCCTGGTAGTGCCCGGCTGCCTCGCGCGGCCGGCTGGCCCGGCGGTACAGGTTGCCGAGGTTAAAGTGGGCGTCCGGGTGTCCGGGTGCGGCGGCCAGCGCGAGGTTGTAGCACTCCGCGGCCTCGTCCACCCGGCCGGCGCGGACCAGCAGCACCCCGAGGTTGCACAGCGCCGGGGCGTGTGCTGGGTAAGACCGCAGCAACTCCCGGTACATCTGCTCGGCGGCGGCGAAGTCGCCGGACTGGTGGGCGGCGACCGCCCGGGCGAACATGGCGTCGAGGTCGGGCATGATGCTCATTTAAACGCAAAAGGCAAAAGGCAAAACGCAAAACGCAAAAAGGAAGACCGGTCTTCCTTTTTGCGTTTTGCGATTTGCCTTTTGCGTTGACTTACTCGCCGACGTACGGCAGCAGCCCCATGAACCGGGCCCGCTTGACGGCGGTGGAGACGGCCCGCTGGTAGGCGGCGCACAGCCCGCTGCGCTTGCGGCTGAATAGCTTGCCCTGGCTGGTGACCAGCTTCTTCAGGGCCGGCACGTCCTTGTAATCGACGAACGCCGGCCGGGGGCACCCTTCCTTGGTGCAGAACCGGCAACGGCTCTTCCGGCTCCGCAGGTTCTTCTTGCGGATCATCGAATCTGACGCCTTTCCCGTAGGGGTCGGTGTTTCGGAAAGTGTTAAGGTAGGGGCCGCCCCGGGGGGTGTCAACGGCCGGTTCCGGGCGATCACACGATCCCCAACTCCTTCTTCAGCGACGCATACCAGTTGGTGAACCAGCCCCGCCGGACCCGGTTGTTGCCAGTGTCCTCCATCACCTGCACCAGCAGCGTCTTGACCTGCCGGTCGGTCTTCTTGCCGCCGACCGCGGCCCGGGCATTGGTCAGGATCAGGTCGAACTCCGCCCGGTCGATCCGCCCGTCGTTGGCAGCCGCCGCCTCGACCTGCTCGCGGACCATCTTCAGAATCGCCGTCTCCAGGACGTACCCCTCGGCGATACAGACCTCCGCCAGGTCGGCGCGGGCGGCGTCGATGTTTACGCCGAGCTGGATCGCGATCTGGAGGATCTCCCGCTCCTCGTTGCGGTCAATGTAGCGGTCCTCGTAGCCGCGGAGCTTGATCTCGTCGGTGAACCGCGTCTTGATCTCCTCATGGGTCATCGGGACAGGCTCCTTTCCGGCCAGCGGCCGGGGCGGTAAGACACGGGCGTTGGCCGGTCGGGTCGCCGCCCGCCGGGATTGTAACCCGCCCGCCGCGGCGGGGGAACCGGGCCGCGAGGGTTGCCATGCACAACGGAGCCACCCCAACCGCCGGCGGACCTTCGGTTCGCGCGCCCGGCGCCTGGACGGCACTTGCACTGCTGCTGACGATCAACCTGTTCAACTACATCGACCGGCAAGTCCTCTCGGCAGTGCTGCCGAAACTCAAGCGTGACGGCACCCTCTTCGACCCCGCCGACCCGGCGCTGAACACCAAGCTCGGCCTGCTGACGACCGCGTTCATGGTCGCGTACATGATCCTTTCGCCGGTGTTCGCCTGGGCGGGAGATCACTGGCGGCGGTGGTGGGTGGTCGGCGTTGGGGTGGTGCTGTGGAGCCTGGCCAGCGGCAGTTCCGGGCTGGCGTCCGCGTACCTGGTGCTCCTTTTCACCCGCTGCCTCGTCGGCGTCGGGGAGGCAGCTTACGGCCCCATCGCACCGGCGATGATCTCCGATTTGTTCGCGGTCCAGAGCCGCGGGCGGATCATGGCCATCTTCTACGCCGCCATTCCGGTCGGCAGCGCCCTGGGGTTCGTTCTCGGTGGCGTCCTGTCCGACCTCTATGGCTGGCGACATGCCTTCTGGGTCACGTACGTCGGACTAATTCCCGGTCTGCTCTGCTTTTTCATGCGCGAGCCGCCGCGCGGGGCGCAGCCGCCAGCCGGTGTGACCGGGCCGACGTACTTTGACGTGCTGCGGGAGCTACGCGGCATCCGGTCGTTCGTACTCTGCTGTGCCGGGATGACCTGCACCACGTTCGTCCTCGGCGGGGTCGCGGTCTGGGTGCCGGAGTACATCTACCAGCGCGAGGCCCGATTCGCCCTGACCGGCGAGGTGCTGGACAGGCTCGGGACCGAGCCGAAATACCTCACCCTCCAGGGCGAGAGGCTCGTCCCGGCCGACGTGGCGGACCGGCTCCGCCCGGTCGCCGATGGGCGATCCCTGTCGTACCCGGAGTTCGCGGACCTCGTGAAGGCGACCCTCACGCCGGATGAGGCCCGCAGTTACTCGGAATACTTGAACGACGTGGCCACGGCGAAGGATTCCATCACGACCAGCGAAATCGGAGTGACCTTCGGCGCGATCGTGGTCGTCAGCGGGTTGGTGGCGACGCTGGTCGGCGGGTGGGTCGGGGACTGGCTGCGCAACCGCGGCGTTCGTGGGGCGTACTTCCACGCCGCGGGGTGGACCACAATCTTCGCCTGGCCGTTCTTCCTGGCGATGCTGTTCCTGCCGTTCCCGACCGCCTGGGGGGTGCTGTTCGTCGCGGTGTTCTTCCTGTTCTTCAATACCGGCCCGGCGAACACGATCCTCGCCAACGTCAGCCGCTCGCCGGTCCGGGCGACGGCGTTCGCCATCAACATCCTGGTGATCCACGCCCTCGGGGACGCCATCTCTCCGACGGTGATCGGCGGCATCGCCGACCTGGCCGACCTGCACACCGCCTTCCTGATCGTCTCGGTACTGATCCTGGTCGGCGGCGGGTTGTGGGTCGCCGGGTCGCGGTTCCTGGACGAGGACACCCGCCGGGCGACCGCGGCCGACGAGAACCCGCCGGCCGCGTGAGGTGTCCGTTCGTTGACGGCCGTTCCGGTCGGGCATAAGCCAACCGGACACCGTCATTCGAAAGCAGGACCGCGATGCCGAGCTACCACCCGGCCGAGATCGAACGCAAGTGGCAGGCGTTCTGGGACGAGAATAAGACCTTCCGCACCCCCGACCCCGGCGACCCGTCTGTCGCCGGCAAACCGAAGTCGTACGTCCTCGATATGTTCCCGTACCCCAGCGGGGCCGGCCTTCACGTCGGCCACCCGGAAGGGTACACCGCCACCGACATCCTGTGCCGGCTCCGGCGGATGCGCGGGTTCCATGTCCTGCACCCGATGGGCTGGGACGCCTTCGGCCTGCCGGCCGAGGAGTACGCACGCAAGACCGGTACCCACCCGCGCGTAACCACCGTCGAGAACATCGCAACCTTCCGCCGGCAAATCAAGGCGCTTGGGTTCAGCTACGACTGGGACCGCGAGGTCGATACCACCGACCCCGGCTACTTCAAGTGGACGCAGTGGATCTTTCTGCTGATCCACGACACCTGGTACGACCCGGCCCGGAAGAAGGGCCGCCCGATCGCCGAGTTGCCGATCCCGGATGAGGTGCGGAAGCAGGGACCGGACGCGATCCGCAGGTATCAGGACGCGCACCGGCTGGCGTACCAGGCCGAGGCGATGGTGAACTGGTGCCCCGAGATGGGGACAGTGCTGGCGAACGAGGAGGTGGTGGACGGCCGGTCCGAAGTCGGTGGACACCCGGTTGTCCGGCAACCGCTGCGGCAGTGGCTGCTGCGGATCACGGCCTACGCGGACCGGTTGCTGGACGACCTGGAGCCGCTGGACTGGTCCGAGTCGATCAAGCAGATGCAGCGGAACTGGATCGGCAAGAGCGAAGGGGCGGAGGTCGATTTCAACATCCCCGGTGCCGTGTCCAGTCCGGCCGACCCGATCATCGGCCACCGGGTCCGGGTCTTCACGACCCGGCCGGACACGCTGTTCGGTGCGACGTACATGGTACTGGCACCGGAGCACCCTCTGGTCGGGCGGATCACCACACCCGAGCAGTGGGAGGCGGTGAAGGCGTACCAGGAGCAGGCGGCCCGCAAGAGCGAGTTCGAGCGGACCGAGGTCGCCAAGACGAAGACCGGCGTCTTCACCGGTGCCTCCGCGCGGAACCCGACGAACGGGGCCTGGATCCCCGTTTGGATCGCCGACTACGTCCTGGCCGGGTACGGCACCGGTGCGATCATGGCCGTCCCCGGCCACGACGAGCGGGACTACGACTTCGCCAGGCAGTTCAAGCTGGAGATCGTGCCCGTCGTTGCCGTGACGCCGGGGGACCGGGAGTTCGCCGCCCAGGCAAGCAAAGCCGCGGTCGAACAGCACCTTGTGCCAGAACCGCGAGTACAGCAAGTGCAAGACCGCATGTTCTGCCCCGCCGACGTAGAGGTCCACCGGCAGCCAGTAGTTCAGCTTCTCCGGGTCCGCCACCGCCTGGTCATTCGTCG
>DATLIF010000644.1:0-3526 GCA_035539575.1 Fimbriiglobus sp.
CCCACCAGCCGGCTCACGCCGGCCGTTCGCCAGGAATGAGCCCGCACTAGGACAGGTCCGTCAGCGTCAACACCTCGTCTGGCCTGCGGGCCACATATGTCGCGCCGCCGGCCTCCAGCAGCGGCTCGGACTGGAACCCCCAGGTCACCGCCACCGTCGCCACCTTCGCCTTGCGGCCCGCCTCCAGGTCACGCAACTCGTCGCCGACGAACAGCAGCCCGTCGCGGTCAGCCCGCTCGGCCTTCAGGATCCGCCGCAGCGCCCGGGCCTTGCCGAAGAGCTTCGGGTAGCCGATCACGAACGCGAAGTGCCCTTCAACATCGTTGGCCCGCAGGCAGGCGCGGATCACGTCCTCGCGGTTGGACGAGAGGATGCCCAGCCGGTGGCCGCGCGCCGCCAGGTCGCGGAGCATCCCCGCCACGCCGTCGTGCAGCCGCAGCCCGTCGGCGTGCTCGGCCATCGCCGCCTGGAACGCCCGGACCACCCGCGGCAGCCGCCAGAACCGGATGCCCAGGTGCCGCAGCAACTGCCGGGTCGGCATCGACCGGGCCGCCTCCGGGTCCGCGATCGGCCGCAGCCCCAGCCCGGGCGCGATGCGGTTGTATGTCGCCAGCGCCGGGGCGAACGAGTCGGCCAGGGTGCCGTCGAAGTCGAAGACGACCAGCGGGTAGCGCATGAATCCCTCCCGGAAGCTACCCATTTTATCCATCCGGTTTGTTAGCCCGACGCGCCAGCGACGGTTATTCTCGATCGTCCTCGCTGGCGCGTCGGGCTAACAAAACCCGCGCGTTGCCCGGTGGCGGGTCGGTCGGTGATCTGCTAGGCTACCACTGCTTTTTCCCGCCCCCAGGCGAACCGGAGCGTCCCACCATGCGGCTCCTTTCCGCCCTCGCTGTCCTCGGGTTCCTCGGTATGGCCACCGCCGGCGACAAGCCGAAGACCGGCTTCGTGGACAAGACGTTCAAGAACGCCGACGGCAGCGAGTCGCCGTACGTCGTGTTCGTGCCGCACACCTACGACGGGACGAAGCCGGTGCCGGTGATCCTGTTCCTGCACGGGGCCGGCGAGACCAAGGGCGGCAAGATGTTGCCGGTCCAGCAGGGCCTCGCCCCGCACATCAAGGGCCGCCGCGAGAAGACGTTCCCGGCGATCGTGATCATCCCGCAGGCGGAGTCGGCCCGGACCAAGGTCGGCGGCCGGTGGTACGCCGACGCCCCGGACGGCAAGCGGGCGCTGGCCATGCTCGACGCGACCATGAAGGAGTACAAGGTGGACCCGGACCGCCAGTACCTGACCGGGCTGTCGATGGGCGGGTTCGGCACCTGGCACATGGCGTTCAGCCACCCGGACCGGTGGGCGGCGATCGTCCCGATCTGTGGCGGCGGCGACCCGAAGGGGGCCGAGAAGTTCAAGGATATTCCCTGCTGGGCGTGGCACGGTGGCGACGACAAGGTGGTGCGGCCGGAACTGTCGCGGCAGATGGTCGAGGCGCTAAAAAAAGCCGGCGGCGAGCCGCGGTACACGGAACTGGAGTACGTCGGGCACAACTCCTGGGACTCGACCTACGCGACCGAAGACCTGTACGCCTGGCTGTTCCGGCAGTCGAAGAAGAAGAAGTAGACACTCGTGCCCACGGACTGCGGTCCGTGGGCTTTCGCGTTCTCACTACCCTTTCCGGAGTCCAGACATGTCGAAACCCTCCCGCCGCGGGTTCATGAAGGCGTCCGCGGTCGCCGGCGCGGCGATGACGCTGCCGGCCGCCAGCTACGCCAAGGTGCAGGGCGCCAACGGCAACGTTCGCGTCGGGTTCCTCGGCGTTGGCGGCCGCTGCCAGCAGCACATCGACGCGCTCCTGAAGATGAAGGGCGAGAAGAAGGGCGTGGACCTGGTCGCCGTCTGCGACGTGTGGGACGGCCAGTCGGTCAAGGGCGTGATCCGCGGCCGCGGGCTGTACCCGTCGGCCGAGAAGTGTGGCCTGGCCCAGGACGACAAGAAGGCGGTCACCAAGGACTACCGGGTGATCCTGGAGAACAAGGACGTGGACGTGGTGTGCATCGCCACGCCCGACCACTGGCACGCGAAGATGACCATCGACGCGATGCAGGCCGGCAAGGACGTGTACTGCGAGAAGCCGATGACCCGCACCATCGCCGAGGCGCAGGCCGTCGTCGATGCGTGGAAGAAGACCGGTCGGGTGATGACCGTCGGCGTGCAGTCGATGGCCGACCCGACCTGGCGGCTGGCCTACGAGCACATCCGCAAGGGGAACATCGGCAAGGTGCTGATGGGCCAGACCAGCTACTTCCGCAACTCCGACGTCGGCCAGTGGCGGTACTACCCGCTGACCAAGGAGATGACCCCGAAGACGATCGACTGGGACATGTGGCTGGGGAACAAGTTCGAACTCAACGGCGAGAAGCTCGGGCCGACCGCCGAGGCGATGCCGTTCGACCGGGCCGTGTGGGCGCAGTGGCGCTGCTACTGGCCGTTCGGCGGCGGCATGTTCACGGACCTGTTCGTCCACCAGACGACGCACCTGATCGCGGCGATGGGCGTGAAGTACCCGCGCCGGGTCGTCGGCGGCGGCGGCATCTACCTGGAGTACGACGGCCGGGACGTGCCGGACGTGGCCACGGTGGTCGCGGATTACGATGAGGGCTGCCAGGTCATCATCACCGCGTCGATGTGCAACGACCACCGCATCGAGGAGTGCATCCGGGGTCACTCGGCGACGCTGGTGTTCGACAACTACCCGACGGACCCGAAGAACCCGAAGAGCCCGAAGCAGTTCGGGTTCAAGATCCTGCCGCAGAACGTGCAGAGCGCCCCGCGCGGCCCGTCCGGCGAGGTGAACAAGGACGGCGAGGTGGTCTTCGGCGGGCTTCACGGAGACGACACCTACGCCCTGTGGGCGAACTTCCTGGAGGCGGTGCGGGCGAAGAACCAGGACACGTTCAGCACGCCGGAGTTGGGGGCCGCGGCGTTCAGCACGGTGAACATGGGCGTGCTGAGCTACCGCAACGGCAAGGCGCTGTTCTGGGACAAGGAGCAGCGCAAGCCGGTGGACGCGGACGCGAGCTGGGCGAAGCGGTGGGAGGACCGCAGCGAGAAGCGCGGCGAGCCGAGCCAGATCATCGGCTGGCAGGGCGGCGACAAGGGCAGCAAGCTCAACCCGCCGGACTACCAGAAGCTGGAAGGCCCGTGGGTCGGCGGCAAGGACCCGGCCGCGGGCTAAGCTCAGCGACGAGCAACGAGAAGGAACCGGGGGCGATCAGCCCCCGGTTTCTTTAGCCGCGGAGCGGCGACAGATGCGTAGCCAGGGGCGCAAGCCCCTGGGAATGATCGTGAAAACCATCAAGCCCCGTAGGGGCGACAGAACATGCGAGGGCTCCCGCGCTCTGTCGCCCCTACGGGGCTTGTGTTGATTTTGCCCTCACACCAGGGGCTTGCGCCCCTGGCTACGCATCTGTCGCCGCTCCGCGGCTAAAGACCGAGATGCGGTACCTGCTCACCAGTCCGCCGGCAC
>DATLIF010000645.1:0-8272 GCA_035539575.1 Fimbriiglobus sp.
TCTTGCAGTCGGCGAGCTTGCCGGGCAGGCTCAACCGACGGCTGCCGGGAGACTTCCGCTTGACCTCTTCCTTGGCGGCCCGCGACGCCTCCCGGGCGCGGGCCGCCAGGATGATCCGCCCGACGATTGCGTCGGACGCGCTCTTGTTGTTGTTGAGCCACGTTTCGAGGCCGGCCCGGACGAAGTTATCGACCTTGGCCTCGATGTCGGAGTTGTTGAGCCGCTGCTTGGTCTGACCCTCGAACTCGGGGTTGCGGACGAACACCGACATCACCGCCACCACCCCCTCTCGGATGTCCTCGGCGGTGATCTTCAGCCCCTTGACCTTGATGTCGTGCGTCTCGATGTAGTTGTTCACCGCCTTGCGGAGCGCGGATTTCAGGCCATTCTCGTGCGTACCGCCGGACGGCGTGCGGATGCCGTTGACGTACGAGCGGATTGTCTCCTCGGTGGACTCGGTCCACTGGAGCGCGACCTCCATCTTGTCGCCGTTGTCCCGCTTCGCCGAGAAGACCGCCTCGGTGACCGGGCTCTTCTCGGAGTGCTTGACCAGCTTCGACAGGAACTCCGGGATGCCGCCAGGGTGCGAGAACTCGACCGTCTCGCCGGCCGGTTCGTTCTTGAAGACGATGGTCAATCCGCTGTGGATGTACGAGATGTCCTCCAGCCGGGCCTTGAGCACGTCCGGGTCGAAGTGAGTGACCTTGAAGATGGTCGGGTCCGGCTCGAAGTAGATGATCGTGCCGTGGCCGCGGAACGGCCCGACCTTCTCGACCTTCGTCTGCGGCACCCCCTTGGCGTAGGTCTGGCGGTACTCGTGGCCGTCGCGGCGGATGGTGGCAATGAGCCGACGACTCAGGGCGTTGACGACCGACGCACCGACGCCGTGAAGGCCACCGGAGTGAAAGTAGCCGCTCGCCTCGTTTCCGAACTTGCCGCCGGCGTGCAGCACCGTCAGGACCAGTTCCAACCCACTCTTCTTGTGCTTGGGGTGGATGTCCACGGGGATGCCGCGGCCGTTGTCCTGCACGGTCAGTGCATCACCGCCCTTGTGCAGAGTCACGGTGATCGTGTCCGCGTACCCGTTGAGGTACTCGTCCACCGAGTTGTCGAGGATTTCCCAGGCGAGGTGATGCAACCCCTTGGCGTCTACCCCGCCGATGTACATGGCCGGCCGCTTACGGACCGGCTCAAGCCCTTCAAGAACCTGGATCGACTGCTGGGTCGTGTATTTGGCGGACGCGTCTGCGGTGACCGAACTCATTGTGATTTCGTTCCCGGTCGGATTCCTGTTTACGTTGAACCTGCTTCGCTTTGCTGCCATCTCTCAAGTTGCAGGGGTCAGGGCGCCAGAGCGCCACTTGCTGGGAGTGCCATTGTAGCGCTCTGGGTGGTCAAACTTTGACCATACATCCTCTGATTATCAACCGAATAACCCGCTCCCGTGGCCATTCCGCTCGGGGTCGCGGGGCCTCTTCTCCGGCTTGCCCTCGATCTCGTCCCAGTTGACCAACTCGATCGGCGGCGGGACGATGCGCACCAACTCGGCCCGCTTGACCACCTCATAGCCCTTGCCGCCGCGGTGGACGGCCGGGTACGCGCCGCGGCGGTACTCCTGCTGGCGGCCGCCGGACGTCTCCACTACCAGAGCGTCGAAGCGACTACCGATCAGCGCCCCGCCGATGCAGGCATCGCTGTCGGCGAGCTTGATCCCCATGACTCCCTTGCCGACCCCGGAGAGGATATTGACCTGCTCGACCGGGAAGTGGATCAGGTGCCCCTCCCGGCTGGCGAGCATTACCCCATCCTCGTCGCCGACCAGACGGGCCATCACGGCCCGGTCGCCCTTGTCGAGCTTGACGAATCGCCGGCCAGCCTTTGTGGACTCCTGCCGGTACGCGGCGAACGGCAACCGTAAGACGTTGCCCCCGGATGTGGCCACCAGCAGGAACGGCCCGCCGGGGACGCCCTTCTTCTCCGGCTGGTCCTCGGGGGTGAAGCGCGGGTCGGTTCCGACAGCGGCGATCACCCTCACCTGGTCGGCCAGCTTGAAGAACTTCGTGACCGGCTCGCCGTAGCCGCTGCTGGCCGGGACTTCGTTGACCCTCATCGTGAACGCGGTCCCGTCGTCGGCCAGGAAGACCACGTTGTCCAGCGTGCTGGCCGGGACTACGGAAATAACCTCGTCCCCCTCGCGGACGCGGGTACTCTCGACCGACTGGAGCCGCCCGACGCGCTTCACCCACCCGTCCCGGGTGAGCACCACGTTGGCGTTCTCCCGGACGATGTACGCCTCCTCGTCGAACTCCAGCACGTCCTCGTCGGACGCCATTCGGGTCCGCCGGCGGGTGACGAAGTCCCTGTTCTGGAGCTCCTCCAGCTCGCCGCGGACCACGCCCCACAGCCGCTTTATGGACTTCAAAATCGCCTCGATCTCCTCGGCCTGCTTCAGCTTCTCCTTGAGTTCGTCGAGGATCTTCTGAATCTCCATCTGGGCGATCTTGTAGAGCTGGGACTCCAGGATCGCCGCGGCCTGGACGTCGTCCAGGTCGAACTCCTTCATCAGCTTCTCGGCCGCGTCCGCCTTAGCGCTGCTGTTGCGGATGATCTTGATGGCCTTGTCGAGGGCGTTGAAGATCTTCTGGAAGCCTTCCAGAATGTGAATCCGCTCGCGGAGCTTGCGCAACTGGTACTCGAACCGCCGGCGGACGGTGACGAGCCGGAAGTCAAGGAAGTGCCGCAGCACCTCCTTGAGACTCAGCCCGTCCCGCGGGACCATCGTCACCCCGTCCTCGGCCGGGACGAGGCAGGTCACGTTGTACGAGAAGGTCTTTTGCAACTCGGTGTGCTTGTACAGGTACGCCATCACCAGGTTCGGGTCGGCCCCCGGCCGGACCTCCAGCGCGATCCGCAGTCCGTCCTTCTGGTTCGTCTCGTTGGCCAGGCCGGTGAGTTGGGGGAGCTTCTTCTCCTCGATGAACTGGCCGATCGTCTCTTCCAGGGCGCCCTTGTCCACGCCATACGGGATCGACGTCACAACGATCTGCTGGCGGCCCTTGCCCAGGTCTTCGAGCTTCCACTCGCCCTGCACCTTGATCGTGCCGGTCCCCTCCTCGTAGATCTTGCGAAGCGTGGTCCGGTCGGTGACGATCTTGCCGCCGAGCGGGAAGTCCGGCCCCTTCACCCGGTCGAGCAGGTTGGCGACGCTGGCGTCCGGGTTGTCGATCAGGTGGACGCAGGCGCGCAGGACCTCGCCGAGGTTGTGCGGCGGGATGTTAGTCGCGAGACCGACGGCGATGCCAGACGTGCCGTTGACCAGTAGGTTCGGGTACTGGGCCGGCAGGACGACCGGCTCCTGGCGGGTGCCGTCGTAACTCGGCTGAAGGTCCACCGTGTCCTGACCCAGCTCGGCGAGCAGTAACTCGGCGGCACGGGTGAGCCTGGCTTCCGTGTATCGCTGGGCGGCGGGCGGGTCGCCGTCCAGGGAGCCGAAGTTGCCCTGCCCGTCCACCAGCGGCACCCGCATCACCCAGTCCTGGGCGAGACGGACCATCGTGTCATAGATGGCCTCGCCGCTGTGCGGGTGATAGTTGCCCATCACTTCGCCGGCGATCTTGGCGGACTTCAGGTGCTTGCGATCGGCCGACAGGTTCAGGTCCCGGTACATCGAGTACAGGATGCGCCGCTGGACCGGTTTGAGCCCGTCCCGTACGTCCGGCAACGCCCGCCCCCGGACCACCGACATGCCGTACCGGATGAACCGGCTACGAACCTCCTCGGCGATTGAGACGGTCTGAATCGTTTCCGCCATCGTGGCATGCCTCGTCGATATCTAAACGCTTGTCCACCGATTTTATGTCGGGGGCGCGAACCGTGGTATGTCGGTAATCGGTCGCCGTGAGATCATGCTACGGCTCTCGACCGGGGCGAGCGTGTTCGTCCACTTTCCAGTGCCCGCGCCCCGGGACGAGAATCGATTACCTCAACATCCGTGGCAACCCCGGTAAACACAAGCACCCCCGCCAAGGCGGGGGTGCGGTGGTCCGCACGGACCGGCCGGGTCGCACCCGTCCGGCCAGTCAGGACATTCTATGGGGCCATGCCGACGGCGCGAACGGCCGGGGCGCGTGTCTGCTTCTCAGGTGCCGGGTAGCTCCTGGCAGAGGTGGCCAGGTGTTCGGCGTAATCCGCCGGAACGGCAGCGAAGGACGTGATGTTCCAGAGGATCATGAGCGGCTTGCCGGCGGGGGTGGTGTGTGCCTCGGTCAACACCTGCCGGAGTTGCTGGGCAGACTGGTCGGAGATCGACCCCTTGCTGTAGGCAATCACGTTCTGCGGGAACTGTTCGGACTGGCAAAGGATCTTGAGGTTCTTGGCCCCGGCCGGGTTGAGCTTCTCGTACCCCTTCACCGCCCCGACGTCCACCAGGGCAGCAGGACTGGAGCCGCCGGCGACCGCGTCCAGGGCCTCCTCGATGCCGGGGAGTGGCCCGACCTTCGATGGGGCAACCTCAGCGCCGCGCTCCCGGGCGAGGTATGCGAAGCAGTGGCCCTTGGTCCGGCTGGGGATCACGATCTGGCCGTCCTTCAGGTCCGCGACGCACGTACAGGTACTGTCCTTGTGGACGACTATGCAGGCTTGCGGCTTTCCGCTCGGGTAAACGGTCACGACCAACGGGATGAGATCGGGGTTGCGAGCCTTGGCCCACGCAAACTCGTAGCCGTGAAAGACGCCGAGTTGGCACTGGTTCGCCTTGAGGCGGTCGGACAAAGTCATGGCGTCCGGGGCCAGGTCGATGTCGCCTCCCAGGCCGGTCTTCTTGCTGATGAGTTGCCGGAGCGGACCACCGAGGACCTTGACCATCCCGGGGGGGACGTCGCGGAAGAGTCCCTGAACGACCTGAATCTGGAGTCCGGTTTGCGGGTCAGCCGCCCGCGTGCTCGGAGCCAAACCGAAACCGATCAGGGCGGCCATCGCCCCGGTCGCGAGGGAAAACAAACGCATCTCGCCCACCCCAGAAATGGGACCAGAGGGAAAACCGGAGTCCTCACGCGCCGGGGAACCGCCCGGACGCTGGTCGCAAGACACACGGGGTGCGGAGTGGGCTACGCGAGGCCCGGTGTCGTGTTGTCGAAACCTGGATGTTCGTCTGACACTCGGGCTGTCACGCGGACGCGACGTGCCGAAATCGTCTCGGCAAGTCTAGTCTGCCGTCCCGGCTTCCGCACGAGTGTTTTCTGATATTTCCAGGCGCTAACCGCGGACGTCTGTCACGGACGGAACAGTCCGCGCGGGCGTGTCGAAGAGTCCCCGTTCAGTATCCGACGGGCGAGCGGGGCGAACGGATGCTCAGAAAATGACATCCATCCCCACACGATTCAAGTGCGACTTCCGGCCGGAAGTGTTTCAACTCAGGTCTGGCGAGGTGGGCAAGACTGGCCGCCCCGCCAGACCCCGGTCCGGTGGATGCTACTACTGGTCTTCGGGAGCCATTCCGCCGGCAGCCGTCACGGGGACGGTAGCAGCCTTCGTCGCCGGCGGCGGGTACGACTTGGCGATCCGCTCCAGTTGGGTGTCATAGTCGGTCGGCACGCCCTCGAACCCCTTGAGGTTCCAGAGCATCATCAGCGGCTTGCCGGCGGCGGTGTTGTGCGCCTCCAGCAGCAGCCGACGGATGCGTCCGGCGGTCTCCTCGGGAAGGAGCCCCTTGTTGTACGCGATCACCGTTTGCGGGAAGACTTCGGACCGGGCCAGCACCCGCAGTTGCTTGAACGCACCGGGCTGAAGCGTCTCGTATCCGGTCAGGGCGGAGGCGTCCACCAGGGCGGCAGGGGCCTCGCCGTTGATGACCGCGTCCAGTGCGTTCTCGGCCGTCAGTGCCGGCGCGGCCTTCGGGGCGGCGGTGCTGGCGGGCAACCCGTCGCGCTCGCGGTCCAGGAACGCCAGGCAGTGGGCCTTGGTGCCGCGGTGGATCGTGACCGCATCACCCTTGAGGTCCGCAATGGACTTCGCGGGGCAATCCTGCCGGACGACGACGCACGCCTGGAACTTGCGGCCCGGCGGGACGGTGACGACCAGTGGCACGAGGTTCGGGTGCTGGCGGGCGACCCAGGCGAACTCGAAGCCGTGGAACACGCCCAGGTGCAGGCGGCGGGCCTTCATCCGCTTGGCGAGGGCGAACGCGTCTGGGAGGATCTCCACGTCGCCGGTGAACCCGGTCTGCTTGCGGATCATGTCCCGCAGCGGCCGCGAGAGGGCCTGGACCATGGCCGGCTGGACGTCGCGAAACATCCCCTGGACCATGCCGATCTGCACTCCGTCGGCTGCCGGCTCGGCGGCGTGGGCCGACCCCGCCAGGGCCAGCCCGGCCAGGGCCAGGGCCATGCCGGCCCCGATCCGCGTGCGTTGAACCACGAGTCCGCTCCCTTCCCGGCGTCCGGGATGCTCCGTGTCAAGGTCAGCCGGGGCGTCCATGTCCCGGCCGTCGATCCTTACCGACCGGGGAACGCCGGGACGACCCCGCCCGCCGTCACCCGTTCCAGCGCCGCCAGCGCCTTGAGATGCTCTAGCACCGACTCGACGTACTCCGCCTGTGCCTTGCCCGCCAGAGCCTCGTTGTTGAACAGCAACTCGGGATCCTGGCGGGTTGCCGCCACCGCCCGGGACTCTACGACCATCTTGCGGGCGTCCTCGAACCGCCTCCGGGCCTCGTCGCGCCGGCGGGTGGTCGCCTCCCACGTCTGGAACGCGTACGCCGCCTCCAGCCGGATCAGGTTGACCGCTTTCTCGTACACGGCCCCCTGTCTGTGGCTGAGTTCCCAGGCCCGGGCGACGCGGTCCTCGGTACGGCCGACCATGCCCATGGGCATCTCCGGCGCGATCGCCCCGGGCCGGTACTCGGTGTCGGTCCGCACGGCCAACGGCACCTGCCGGGCGTGCAGGTCGCTGCCGGCAGCCAGCGTGGGGACCTGGAGCCCACGGGCCTTGGCCTGGGCGCACACCTCCAGCCGGAAGGCGTCCACCCCGGCCGCCGCCTGGGCGATCTCCGGTCGGCCGGCCAGCGCCCGCTGGATGACGTCCTCCTTGGCGACGGTCCCGGCCATCAGGGGCAATTCGGTGTCCCGAGGGGCGAACTGGAACGTTTCGTCCACGCCCATTGCTTCCTTGAGGGCGTCCAGCGCCTGCTTGCGGCCGACCTCGGCCTTGACCTGGAGCATCTTCACGTCCGTGATGCGGTTCCGCAGGTTGTAGAGCGTGAACTGATCGACCTTGATCTTTGGGTCGCGGATACCGGTCTTCCAGATCTCCTCGGCGACCTTGTAGAAGACCTCCATCTGCTCGATCACGTCCCCGGCGGTCTTCTCCTGCTGGCTGGCGTAAACGTAGGTGTAGTACAGCCGGGTCACGTCGTAGGTGATGTCCTGGCGAGCCTTTCGTACGTCGGCCTCCGCAATGACTAACCCTCGGTCGGCCTGTTGCCGGCGGATCGGAAGTTCCTTCTTCAGGAATTCCGCATACCGTGGCATGTTGCCAAGGGCCTGTCGACCTGCCTGAGCCGCGTTGAGGCTATGAATGGCAGCCTTGATCGTGGGGTTTCGCTCCAGGCCGACGGCGATGCACTCCCCCAGGTTCAGGGTCGGTCCGGTCGGCGTGGCCGCGGGCGGAGGAGGCGGGGCGTCAGGCTCCCCGTTCTTGCCCCGCTCGGGCGGCTGGGCGATCCCGAGCGCGGCGAGGGCGAACGTCAGGCCCAGGGCGGCGACAGCCCGCGCTATGCGGGGGCCGCCGACCGGCGCTGCGGAGTGGGTCATGGCCGAACCTCGGGCGAACTCGTCCGTGAGTGCCAGCGTCGGTCCGCGCTCGGCCCATCCTGGGCAGCCCGCGGTGACGTCCGGTTCATCGACCACGCCACCGGGCCGCCTCGATACACCGTTTGGCACCAGGATCAAGGCGAATGCCGCGGCAGACGGGTTGGTCCGGCTGTAGCGAATCCCGGAGATGACCCCGCGCTCCGTGGCGGTCGGCGTAGTCAGCGTATGATGACCGGGGCGAATCTCCCGGTCGGGGCGATCAGGCAATGGCGCACGAACTCAGTCCGGCCGTCGAACGTGCCGCGGCCGCGGCCGCCGAGTCGGCCCGGCAGCACGGCGCGGACGCGGTCCGGCTCACCGACTGGCTGCTCGGCCTGCTCGCCGACGATGAGGGGAAGCCGGCGACCCTACTCGCGAAGATCGGCGCGGACCCGGTCGTGGTCCGGGACGCCCTGTTCGCCCGG
>DATLIF010000646.1:0-3255 GCA_035539575.1 Fimbriiglobus sp.
GGGCGAGGATGACGTTCGGGTCGGCGGGCTTGACGACGTGGTGGTCGAACCCCGCGGCCAGGGCGAGTTGCCGGTCCTCCTCACGGGCGAACCCGGTCATTGCCGCCAACACCAGTGACCGCCCGTTCGCCTCGGCCCGGAGCCGGCGAGCCACTTCGTACCCGCTCAGTCCGTGGAGCTGAATGCTCAGGAAGATGGCATCCGGTTGGATCTCGCGGTCGGCGGCCAGCGCGTCCGGGCCGGTATGCGCGGTCGAGACCTCGTACCCGTGCAGCCGCAACAGCACGGCCAGCGACTCGGCCGCGTCCCGGTTGCCGTCCACGACCAGGACGCGACGCCCGATCGGCGCGGGGGTGGGCTGATCGATCGATGGGAGCATCGGTAGAGATTGTAAACGCTGCGATCAGGTCAGGTCTGTCAACTGCGAGACAGAACGGCGAAGAAATGACGAAAAAAAACCGGCTTGCATCGAACGGTCGGTTGCCGGCACCCGCCATCTCGGTAGAAGGTCAACATCGCATTCAGCAGACACCACCGATCACCACTCACCCCGGCCTGCCGGTGGCTAGAAGGACTACACTATGTCCAGCTTCAAGCCCGCCCGCCCGACCGGCAATCACCTGCTCGACCGCCTCCCGACCGCCGAACTCGACCGGCTACTGGCGGGTGCTGACCTCGTCCACTTCCCGGCCAAGGCGGAACTCTACGGGATCGGGGCGATAGGCCAGCCGATCTACTTCCCGGTCAACGGAGTATTCTCGCTGCTGCTGCCCCTCAAGGACGGCCACCAGGTCGAGGTCGCGGTCGCCGACAGCGAGGGGATGCTCGGCATTCCCCAGGTGCTGGGGATGGAGTCCCAGCCGCTGCGGGCGGTCGCCCAGGTCGAGGGATCGTGTGTCCGCGTCCCGTCCGAACGGTTCCTGGCGGTCCTGCGCACGGCCGGCGCGCTGGAAGCCCTGGTCCGTCGATACCTGGCAGTCTCGTGGCAGTCGGCCAACCAGAACATCGCCTGCAACCTGCGGCACACGGTCCGGGAACGGACGTGCCGGTGGCTCCTGGTGGTCCACGACCGGGCCGGGGCGGACGAGTTCGACATCACCCAGGAACTGCTGGCCGAGATGGTCGGGGCGAGCCGGCAAAAGGTGACGGTGGTGGCTGGAGGTCTGCAACAGGCCGGGTGCATCTCCTACCAGCGCGGCCGGGTCCGCGTCCGCGACCGGGCCGCGCTGGAGAACGCCAGTTGCGAGTGCTACCGAGTGCTACAGAAGGCGTATGAGTTCCTGACCTCTTAGACTTCGGCGTCGGCGGCTCGCCAAAGACAATTGAAACCGGGACCAGGGCGGTCAAGCGAGTCTTCGAGCACCGACCCACCGGCGGCCTACTCCCCCTCGTCCTCCGCTGTTTCGACCGACCGGGTGATCGTCAGCCCCAGCTCGCGCATCCGCGCTCGCAACGTCTTGCGGGTGATCCCCAACAGGTCCGCGGCCTGCACCTGATTACCGCCGGTGTGGCGCAACACCATCGGCAGGAGTACCTGCTCCACCGCCGAGATCGTCTCCGGGTAGATCGCCTGGCTGCCGTGGCGCAGTCGATCGCGGACGAACCCCTCCAGGTCGAACCCGTTCGCGTCCGTGGCGGGCACCGGACCTCGCAGCGACTCCGGCAGGAACGCCGGCACCAGCACCCCGCCGCGGGCGCCCAGCAGCGCCTGACGCAAGACACTCTGCAACTCCCGCACGTTGCCCGGCCACGGGTAGGCTCTCAGCGATTCCAGCGCCTCCGGCGACGCTTCGGTCACCTCCCGGCCCATCTCCCGACTGAATCGCCGCAGGTAGTGCCGCACCAGCATCGGCAGGTCTTCGCCTCTCTCCCGCAGCGGCGGCAGGTGGACGGCGAACCCCCCGAGTCGGTAGTACAGGTCCGCCCGGAAGTTCCCGGCCCCCACCAGTGCCAGCAGGTCTCGGTTGGTCGCGGCGATCACCCGCACGTCGGTCCTCACCGTCTCGTTGCCGCCGACCCGCTCGAACGTCTGCTCTTGCAGGACCCGGAGCATCTTGCTCTGGGTCGATGGCGGCATATCCCCGACCTCGTCGAGGAAGATGGTCCCGCCGTGGCACTGCTCGAACTTGCCGATCCGCTTGCGATCGGCGCCGGTGAAAGCACCCTTCTCGTGGCCGAACAGTTCGCTCTCCAGAAGCGGCTCGGGGATCGCCGCGCAGTTGATCGCCAGGAACGGCCCGCTCGCGCGCTTGCTGTGCTGGTAGATGGCCCGGGCGACCAGTTCCTGGCCGGTCCCGCTCTCGCCGGTGACAAGGACCGTCACGTTCTGTTCGGCGACCCGGCCGATGGCCTTGTACACCTCGCGCATCGCAGGGCACCGGCCGACGATGGCGTCCGCCCGGTCATCGTCGGGTAGCGTCTCGGCGACCACGGCCGGCTGCCGCACGAGTCGGCTGACCTCCAGCGCTTGCGCGAGGACCCGTTTGAGCTGATCCAGCTCGACCGGCTTGAACAGGTAGTCGAACGCGCCCTCTTTCATCGCCTCGATGGCGGTGTCGGTCCCGGCCGAGCCGGTGATGAAGACCACCGGTATCCGGCGGTCGAGTCGGCGGAGTTCGCGGAAGACGTCCAGGCCGCTGGCGTCCGGCAGGTGCATGTCCAGCAGCACCACGTCCGGGAGTTGTTCTTGTGCGGCGGCGACGCCCTCGGTCCCGGTCTTCGCGACCCTGACGGCCACACCGGTTTCTCGCAGTGCGTGTCGGACCAACCGGTGCAGCAGGTCCGGTTCGTCATCGACCATCAGGACCAGTGGCATATCTCCCCTCCGGGGGAATGACGAATGACCCACCAATGACGAAGGGAAGACGACAATACAATGGCAAGTGTCGCTCTGGTATTGTGCGTGTGGCCCCTCGTTTCGTCATTGGTGGGTCATTGGTGGGTCATTCGTCATTTCCAACTGATGCCGCCTTCCGCGTCCTGATCGAGCACGCCGCCGACCTGATCGTTGTCGTGGACGCGGCCGGGGCAGTGTGCTACGTCAGCCCGTCCGCCGCCCGGCTCGGGTATGCCGCCGACGGCTGGGTCGGGCAGCCTTACGAGGAGATTGCTCATCCCGAAGACCGGGCCGCGCTGTGCGGCGCCCTCGCCGGTGCAGTCGAGTGCCGGCTGCCGCTGACCGACGGATCCTGGCGGGCCGTAGAAGCGGTCGCAACGGACCTGCGCTCCGACCCGGCGGTCGGTGGCGTGATGATC
>DATLIF010000647.1:0-2743 GCA_035539575.1 Fimbriiglobus sp.
GTGTGGAGGCGAGAGGGTGTCGAGGGTGATGGCGAGTCGGCGCACGGCCGATCAGGTACGGGTTCGTCCTCACAGGCTCGCGGGGGGGTCCGATGCGGAAGGTCCAGACGTCCTCGTCGTGGGTCGTGTACCAGGTGAGCACCCACGGCAAGCTGCTCGGCGTGAACGTGGTCTGCGGGGCCGAGGAGTGGGCGGAGATGGAGCGGGCGCGGCCGGGACAGCACACCCTCGTCCAGGGAGGCATCGCGACCGAGCGGGAGGCCGAGGTGGTGGCCCGCGGCACGTCGGGTGACGCCTTCCGCTCGCGGTCGGCCCGGAAGCCTTGACGGGGTTCGCCCCGTGACCGGCAGGCGAGCACCTCGTCAGGACGCCGAGCGCACGAGGCTCGGCGTGGAGTCGACGGCGACGATCGGCGCACGGGGGTGACCTACGGCGTCTTCCCCGACGAGAGGGAGGAGGGAGAGGTTCAATCCGCCCCGGCCGTCGAGCACGGAGGTAAGCCGGCCGAGATCGGGACGGCGTTCGCCGGGTTCCAGCTGTACCGGTACGAGTCGGAGGCCGCGGCGTAACCCGCGGCGTAACCCGCCGCAATTCGTTCCTCGCCGCGGCGTTGAGATGCGTTCACGCTACCTCGGTCGAGGTGACCCCTTATACTCGCTCCGCGAGCACGCCATCACGAAGGAACCGGGGACGAGTTATCCTGAGCGTTGGCGGTGTGCGTCTCGACTCGGTGCTTCAATGGTGGCGCAGACTCCTCCGAGTCTTCCCCGCAGGTGACTCTGAGCCGGGGAGCGTCTCGGCCCCATCACGGGTGACCCCGACCCGGCAACTCCTCGCCGGGAGCGTGTGGTTCCCGCTTGCAACCATGACGTGTGATCCGTCACGGCCGGCTCCCCCGCACGCGGCCTCGCGGCGCCCATCCCATCTCCTCTCGCGGGGTTCTCCCATGCCTACACCCACGACCCGGCGCAAGCCCGCCTCCGCGGCCGGCGCCCCACACGCTCAGGCGCAGGCCCACAGTCCGCCCGAGCAGCGTCGCAAGACCCGGGCTCAGCCCAGGAGCGAAGCCCCAGGCCCTGGCACGGCCGCCCGGGTTGAGGCCCTGCCCGTGCAACACCCGCACGCCGCCGGGGTCGACATCGGCTCCCGCTCCCACTGGGTGTGCGTCGGGTTCTCCAACGACGCCGACTCCGGCTCGACCCGAGAGTTCCCCGCCCACACGGCCGGCCTGAACGCCATCGCCGCCTTCCTGCGGGAGCACCGGGTCGACACGGTCGCCCTGGAGTCGACCGGGATCTACTGGATCCCCCTGTACGAGTTGCTCCAGGCCGAGGGGTTCGAGGTCCTCCTGGTCGACCCCAGCTACACCCACCAGTTGCGGGGGCGTCCCAAGACGGACCGCCGGGACTGCCAGTGGATCTACCGGCTGCACAGCGTCGGCCTGCTGGCCGCGGCGTTCCGGCCCGACGAGCAGACCTGTCAGTTGCGGGCCTACCTGCGGCAGCGGGCCAACCTGGTCCGCGCCGCCAGCCGGCACGTGCAGCACATGCAGAAGGCCCTGGAGCAGATGAACCTGAAGCGGACGGAGGTTCTCAGCGACATCACCGGCCTCACCGGGCGGGCCATCATCCGGGCGATCCTGCGCGGGACGCGGTCGCCGGAGAAGTTGGCCAGGCACCGGGACAAGGGTTGCAAGGCCAGCGAGGCGGAGATCGCCCAGGCGTTGACCGGGTCGTACCGGGACGAGCACCTGTTCGAGTTGAAGCTGGCCTACGAGGCCTGGCAGTTCACGCTGGGGCAAGTGACGCAGGTGGACGGGCAGATCGCCCTCCAACTGGGGCGGATGAAGTGCGACCGGGCCTTGCCGCCGTTGAAGCCGAAGGCCCGGCCGAAGCGCCGCGCCAGCTCGCCCGGGTTCGACGTCCGGGCGGCGTTGTACTACGTAGTCGGGCTGGACCTGACGGAGATCGAGGGGGTCAGCGAGCTGACGGCGCTGACCGTGATCGGCGAGATCGGCCCGGGGGTGTCGCGGTTCCCGACGGTGAAGAAGTTCTGCAGCTGGCTGGGCCTGTGCCCCAACTGGAGGAAGACCGGCGGGCGGGTGAAGTCCAGCCGGACCCGCCGGGGGGTGAACCGGGCGGCGCAGGCGCTGCGGGTGGCGGCCCAGGGTCTGCACCACAGCAAGGGGGCGCTGGGCGGGTTCCTGCGGCGGATGAAGGGGCGGCTGGGCGCCCAGGCGGCGTTGACCGCGACGGCGCACAAGCTGGCGCGGATCGTCTACCTGGCGTTGAAGCACGGGCTGACGTACGTCCGCCGGGGCCAGGAGGAGTACGAGGCCCAGATGAAGGAAAAGCAGCTCAAGGCGCTGAGGCGGAAGGCGCGTCAGTTGGGGCTGGAGGTGGTCGAGAAGACATCGGACAGCGTTCCGACGGCGACCGCAGCGCCGGAACAGGGGCAAACAGCGGGCAGGTAACGGACGGGTAGCCGGAGGGCGGAGGGGAGAGCAGCGAGGAATGAGGGGCGACAGCTGGCCAGACAGGGCTGTGGCTCTGACGAGAGCGAGTGCGCGCCGAGGAGACCCAGTGAGGCAGATCACCTCGGGGCACTGAGGATGCCGTCTGGAGATGGGGTTCCTTGCAACCTCAGCGCCGCGCGCGGCCCCCGACGGCCCGTGAACGTGGGTCCGTAGGATACCGGCACCGGCGTGGGCCCGCGGCCGACTCGGCACTGGTGCCTCGTGCCC
>DATLIF010000648.1:0-5564 GCA_035539575.1 Fimbriiglobus sp.
GGATGGCGGTCCACCTTAAGCAGAACGGGGTTGATGTCGAAGCGGCCAGGCTGCGGGTCGGCCGGAAGATCAAGTTCGAGCCGAAGGCCGAGCAGGTCGTCGGCGACGAGCAGGCGGCCAAGCTGCTGACCCGCGAATACCGCAAGCCGTTCGCGTACTCCGAAAAGGCGTAAGAAGAATCACCACAAAGGCACAAAGGACACAAAGAAGACATCAGACAGAGTTCATATCTTGTCTGATGTCTTCTTTGTGTCCTTTGTGCCTTTGTGGTGAATCATGTCTTCACTACTCCTCACCCTGTCCCTGATCGCCGCGGAGCCGCCAATCGCCGCGGACCTCGTCCTCAACGGCGGCAAGGTCTGGACCGGCAACCCGAAGCAGCCCGAGGCCCAGGCCGTTGCCGTCTGGCGTGACCACATCCTCAAGGTTGGCACAGACGCCGACGTGAAGCTGCTCGTCGGTCTGAACACGAAGGTGATCGACCTCGCCGGCCGGCGGGTAGTGCCGGGGTTCATCGACAGCCACGCCCACGTCCTCGGCGGCGGGGCGCAGCTCAGCCGGGTGGAACTCAAGGACGCGAAGGACGAGGTCGAGTTCGGTCGGCGGCTCAAGGAGTACGCCGCCAACACGTCGCGCGACCGGTGGATACTCGGCGGCAACTGGGACCACGACCGCACCTTCGGCGGCAAGCTGCCAACCGCTGCGATCGTGGATAAGTACGTCAGCGACCGGCCTGTGTTCATCCAGCGCTACGACGGGCACATGGCCCTGGCAAATACGGTCGCGCTCAAGCTGACCAACATCACCGAGAAGACCAAGGACCCGACCGGCGGCGTGATCGACCGGCTGCCCGACGGCAAGCCGGCCGGCGTCCTCAAGGACGCGGCGATGGGGCTGGTCGAGAAACTCGTCCCGGATCCGTCGGAGGGGGAAATTGCCGAGGCCGTTCGGGCGGCACTCAAAGCCGCGGCCGAGGTCGGCGTCACCGGCATCCAGGACATGGAGGGCAGCGGGTCGGACTCCCGCCGCCGCTACCTCCGCATCCTCCAACGGCTGGCGAAAAACAGCGGGTTGACCTGTCGCATCGACGTCCGCTGGCCCATCGGCAGCCGGAACGAGGTCATCGACCGCGGCGTCCTGGCGAACTTCGGGAACGCGTACGTTCGCATCGGCGGCGTCAAGGGGTTCATGGACGGCTCGCTCGGCTCCAGCACGGCGAAGATGGTCGAGGGGTACGCCGACAACCCGGCGAACAAGGGCGTCTTCCTGTTCGTCACGAAGGGGTCGATGCAGTCGCAGATTCAATCGGCCGACGCCGGTGGGCTGTCGGTGGCGGTCCACGCCATCGGCGACGAGGCCAACTCGGTACTGCTCGACATATTCGAGACAGCGGCAAAGGCGAACGGGTCGAAGGGCTCGCGATTCCGCATCGAGCACGCCCAGCACCTGCGCCCGCAGGACTACCCGCGGTTCAAACAACTCGGGGTGATCGCGTCGATGCAGCCGTACCACGCGATCGACGATGGCCGCTGGGCTGAAGGGCGAATCGGGAAGGAGCGGTGCCGGTCGTCTTACGCCTTTCGGTCGCTTCTGGACGCCGGCGCAGTGCTGGCGTTCGGGTCCGACTGGCCGGTCGCCCCGCTGGACCCACTGGTCGGCATCGACGCCGCGGTCAACCGCCGCACGCTCGACGGCAAGCACCCCGGCGGCTGGTTCCCCGAGCAGCGGATCACGGTCGAGGAGGCGGTCCGGGCGTACTGCTGGGGCAGCGCCTACGCCGGATTCCAGGAGGGTGAGAAGGGGACCGTCGAGGCCGGCAAGCTGGCCGACCTGGTCGTACTCGGTCGCGATATCTTCGATACGAGCGAGAAGGACCGCATCGGCGAGACGAAAGTGGATCTGACTGTCGTCGGTGGGAGGGTCGTCTTCGAGCGGAAAAAGTAAATCCGCGTAGCGGTCCGGCCAGCGGCCGGACTCAGCGCAGCCACCCCCACGCCGCCAGGGCCGTCATCAGCATCCCGTACCCGGCCAAAGCGACCAGGACACACCACACCCATACCGGGACTGCAGCAGCCGCCCCGAGCTGGCTTCGCCTCGCCTCGCCCGACGAGGGCCGGGCTTGCGGCGGGTCAGCTTTCGGTCTGGCGACCGTGTCACTGGTGCCCGACGGTGGCCGCCGCTTCGATTTGTCCGACCGCGGTAGGGGCGCTTCCGTGTCGCTTGCCAGGTTCGCGAACGGGTTACCCTCGTCCGTCGGCGGAGCCTCGACAGCGTTCGCCCACGACGGTTCGGCCGGCTCGGGACCACGTTCGTTCTTCGCCCGCTGCAGGGGTTCACGGTCCAGCCCCGCGAATGGATTGCCGCTCTCGGCCGCTGGTGGCGAGTCCGCAGCCGGCGGCGCGGTCGGGTGCCGCTGCGAGCTGGGCGGCTTGGCTATGAACGGTACAGCCGTCCGCGGACGGGGGGTCGTCACCGGGACGACGCCGGGATCGGACGGCGGGATCGGCCTTCGGCGCGCCTCTACCCCCCCAATAATACTGTCCTCCGACTCCTCGGGGTCGGCGAAGATGCTTTCCACCCCCTCAGGCGCGTTGTCGGATCGTGGCCTCAGCTGAGGCGTCGGCTCTGCCGCAGGCTGCGCAGTCGGGGCTGCCACCACCTCGCGGCAAAACGGACAGCGAACGCGGCGGCCGGCCAGCGCCAGACCGACCCCCATCCGCTGGCCGCAGTTCGGGCACGGGAACGTCAACGGCTGTTTCGACATCGGATCACTTCCCACCGCCCAGTGCCCACGTCAGCCCGCCGAACAGGTGCTTCTGGAATTTCTCGTCCTTCCACACCTCCTGCCGGTGGCCGAACGAGGTGTAAAACACCTTCCCCTTCCCCTCCTCCCGCGACCACGAGATGGCGTAGTCACCGTCTGGGCGAGGGGCCGTCTTCTGCAGGTCGAACGAACCGGGCGCGATACTCAGGATGACGTTCACTTTCTTGCGGCCATAGGGCTGCTCCTTGAACTGCCCCCTGAGGCCGAACACGTACATCTCGTCTCTGTAATCCTGGCCGTCCTCGAACGCCGCTGCCGCGGGATGCTTCGGGTCGTCCACCTTCACCTTGATCGTCTGGATCGCCGGGTGGCCGCTGAAGTACCCGCCGATCAGGTTGCCGTAGGCCGCGTCGCCGTAGAGTGTGTCGGTGGCGCAGTGCGTCCCGGCGAACGCCCCGCCGGCCTTCACCCATTCCACCAGGTCTTTCGTTTCGGACTCCGTCATCGGGTTGCCGGTGGTGAAGAACAGCACCACGTCGAAGTTCTTCAGTGTCTCCTTGTTGATCCGGCCCATGTTCCCGGCGTCCACGGTCTTCCCGGTTCGCTTGCGGAACTCGTTCGAGTAGTGTTCGCGGGCCTGATCCGCAGTCCGTTTCCCCTTGCCTGCGACGTTCGGGCTGGAGTCCTCGGTGTTCGTCAGCCGCCAGCAGGTGACGGTGAACCCGTTCTTCGGGCCGACCTCCTTGAGCACATCCTCGGCGACACCGACCGAGTCGTGGATGAACCCGCCGCTGTGGGTGACGAACAGCAGCCGCTTGGGGCCCTCGGTCGGAACCGGGGCGTTCTCCCCCGCGGAGAGTCCCGGTGCGGCGGCGGCGAACGCGAGGAGTGTGGGCAGAAGCAGTCGGAGAGGACGCATAGGGTAGGACTCCGTTCGGGCGGGTTCGGGCGTGACGCCGAGATGTTACTAAACCGAAGGGCTGGACACCAACAAGTTCCAGGGATGGAGATCCCGGCTCCGGGCACTAAGTCCGGCGAACCACCACCAGCGTCCGGTCGTCCTGGACGGGCTGACCGAGGGTGAACCGGTCCAGCGCGTCTGTGATCGCGGTGACGACCTCATCCGGGGCAGATCCGCCGTCGCCCAACCCGGCGTCCAGACGGTCGGGGCCGAACGGCTCGCCGGTCCGGTTGACCGCGTCCGTCATCCCATCGGTGAAGATCGCCACCCGGTCGCCGGGACTAAACGGTATTGTCTGCTCCGGGTAAGCAGCGTCTCGCGACATGACCCCGAGCGGCAGTCCGTGCGAGGTCGGCAGCGAAACCCACTGTCGTCCGTCCGCGGTCGAGGCCCGCGGCGCCGCATGGCCGGCGTTCGCGTACGTCATCGCCGACGCGGCCGGGTCGAACACGGCATAGAACGCGGTCACGAAGTGCCCCGTCGTGACCGTGTACCGCCGGGCCAGGTGGGTGTTCAGGTACGCCAGCAGTTCCCCCGGCCGCGCTGGTGCGCTCGGGTACGCGTGGGTCAGGCTGTGGGTGATCGCCATCAGAACCGCCGCGGGAGTGCCGTGACCGCTCACGTCCGCCACTAGCACCCCGAGCCTGCCGCCTGGCAGCGGGAAAAAGTCGTAATAATCTCCCCCGGCACGGTTCGCGGTCTTGTAGTGAGCGGCCAGTTCCAGCCCCGGCACCTGCGGTACGTCGCCTGGCAGAAGGCTATGTTGCAGATCGGCGATCGCCCGCAGTTCGTAGTCGGTCGCCTGATTCGCCTCATGAAGGCGCTGGGTGAGGACCTGTGACTGGATGGCGCGACCGAACAGGTTTGTCATCCAGACCAGTTCCGGCACCTGTTCGCGGGGGAACGCAGCCGACTCCTCTCGGGTAACCACGACCATGTTGGTCGCCACGCCGTCCTCGAATAACGGGATCGCCAGCAGCGACCGCTGTCCTGCCAAGTACTCGGCCGCGGGGTCGTCCGGCCTCAGGTGCAGGTCATCGATCACCCGCGGCTCGTCCGAATAGATCAGGTCCGCCAGCAGGCCACCAGACACCACAGGTAAGCGGTCGGGTTGCTTGAACGGGTTGACTTGTTCCGCCCAGAGGTTGAACCGGGTCACTTGAACCTGGGGCCGGCTCAGCCCCCGCCGGGTCAGCGACACTTGACGGGAGGTCGGGTAAAGCTGGCTCATTCGCTGTGCAAAGACGTGGTACATCTCGTCCGGGTCGGAATAACGACTCAACTCGCGCATAACATCGACTGAGATGGTCCACCGCGCCCGCCAGTTGCGGGGGGTGATCTCGAAGAAGTCTGCGGCGACCGTCATGACCTGGCTCCATGCCCGCCGGACGTTCTGCCCGGCGACCTCCGAGCGACGGGAGATGTGCGGCTAGTAGAACCCGCCCGGCGTGTCGAATCAAGGGACTGGGTCCAACACTTACCGACATGTTGTCTCGCACAACCGTGTAGACCTGATCGATCCACAAGGTATAACCCTCACAAACCATTTCCCAGGAGCGTCTTACGCCGTCACGGACCCTGTATAACCCACCCGCTCACTTGAACCTCCGTTCCCCGATTCCTACAACAAGAGTAGCCCCCGTCGGGGTGTCAAGACCACCCGACGTGCTGTTTGACATGCCACGTCGGGTCCAACGCGGCTCGGCCGAAACTCGCCCTGGATCGATCTTTACGGCAGATCCAACTGCCGACGAGGTGCAAGTAATGGCTGCCCTGAAGGTGCGGCGGATCGACCTATCTGCGAATAACGCTGCCCAACAACTCGCCAAGCTTCGGGAC
>DATLIF010000649.1:0-5623 GCA_035539575.1 Fimbriiglobus sp.
GTTAAAAACCTTATAGCGTTCCCCCGAGGGGGCAAGACGACCTGCCGGCCCGGGGCAAAAAAACCGCAACAATCGGTCCAGCCTGACAGGAAACTCGACAGGGCTCGCGCCTCCGACGAAATCTCCATGTTCCAACCGACCGGGAGGGGCAGTGACTTGCCCAATTCAGCTCGGCGGCCCTCGACAGGGCTCATGATTGTCGTCGGGCCGGCCGACCCGCCGCTCATGGCCCGTCCCCGGGTCGCTCGACCAGGTGCTCCGGCGGTCGACCTATCTGCCCTGACGCTGACCGAGCTGTAACGAGCGGTTCGCTAGCCGCTTGGTCAACAGCCGGCACCCCAGGACCGGGCTGCACAAGGTCCGGCTCTCCTACGACGAGCTGATGGGACTGGACGCCGAGGGCATCCGCAAGTTGGCGTCCGCCCCCCGGCCGTTCGACCCGCCGGTCCTGCCGGTCGGCGACCTGATCGCCGAGTTGGAGCACGACTGGGCCCAGGCGGCGGCCGCGGTGGCGAGATCCGAGCGGGAGCGGGCCGACCGGAAGGCGGCCGAGGCTGTGGCCGGCGGGCCGGACCGGCTCAACCGGGCCACCCTCGCCTTCATCGCCGGCGGGGCCGAGTACCCGAACTATTGATGCCGGCTCACGTGACCGCAGGGGTGAAATCCATCGACTCGAAGTCCTGCACAGGTCGTACCAACCCACCACACTGCGGCCAAATCCGCCCTCGCGAGCGTCACCTTGGCCAGGGCCGGGTCCGCCCCGTCCACGACCGTCAACCGCAGTTCGAGGTGTCCGGCACGCTGGACCGACCCACCGGCCGAGACTGATACCATCTTGCGTTGAAGCCTTATCGTTCCAGCCGGACCGACCAGCGGAACCCGATGGCCCCCAGAACCGTCGCTCGGTCCGCCGCCAGCCACCGGCACCGACGGCGGACCACACGCCGGAGGTCGGCCAAGCGGTCGTAGGTCTCGTTCGCCACCGCCTCCCGGACCAACGCCCAGAACGGCTCGACCGGCTGCAACTCCGGGGTGCAGGGCGGCAGGAAGTGGAGCCGGATGTTGGCCGGGACGGACAGCCGCTTGGCCGTGTGCCACCCCGCGTTGTCCACCACCACCACCACCACCAGCACCTTCTCCTGATCCGGGTCGGCGTGGGCGGCGAACGCGGCCAGGGCGTCGGCCATCCGCTCGACGTTCACCCGGGGCAGGATGACGGTGAATGTGTCCCCGGTGGCCGGGCGGGCGAACCCGTACAAGTACAGCCACTCGTACTTGGTCCGCCCGGAGGATGTGGGCCGGCACCCCCGGAGCCACCACACCCGCCGGGTGATGGGCTTGAGCCCGAGCCTCGCCTCGTCCTCGGCCCACACCTCGACCGGCCGACCCGGGTGGGCCGCACGCAACCGCCTCACCCGCCGCCGCAAGTTTTTTTCCACCGCCGGCGGGTCGGCCGGTCGGCCGACTTCGGGTGGCTCGGGCGGGGAACCTGGAGGGTGAACCCGAGGTCCCGGAGCCACCGCCACCCGGTCTCCGGGCGGACGGTGACCTGCCACCGGTCGCGGACGTACCGGGCCACCTTCGGGCCGGTCCACAGTCCCCCGTCCGGGGGCCGCTCCTGCAACGCCGCGTACAGGGCGTCCCGCCGGCGGGCGGTCAACTTCGGGTCGGCCCCGTTGTGCCGCCGGCGGTCACCCACCCCGTCCGGGCCGTGGTCGTTCCACCGGTGCAGGACCTGCCGGACGGTGACGGCGGACAGCCCGACGAGGTCCGCGACTCGAGCCGGGGCACGTGGCTGGTCGGTCCGGGCGAGCAGCCACAGGGCGTGCCACCGGGGCTTCTCGACCGGATGCCGGCAGGACCGGTACTTGTGCCGGAGCTTGCTCACCGGCAGGTGGCGGACGAACGGCAGGCGACGCATGGGATTCCCTCCCGCAACAACGACTTGCGGGAATATCGTAGGGAATCAACACCAGCCGGTATGATTGCCGTGCTAACTGTGGGAGTGCCTGAGCACCGGGACCCGAGGTGCCCCACTAACAGCTCCAAAGCCCACCACACGTCCCCTGAAGGGAACTCGCATCAGGCAGGCCGCGGCGTCCCGACGGGGAGGTACGCGGGAGCGTCCACTCGGATGGAGCGCCTGGGAGGGAGCTGAACGTCTCCCACCGGCTGAACAACTGGTACGACCTGACAGTGACGTCGCCGACACTAACAGGCGAATCATGTCCGCGGTTGGTGATGGCGATACGTGCCGTGGACAGTCGGCGTGGTACGCCGTTTGCGTTTGCATGACCGCGGTTTCGCCCCACGTTTCGGAGACCACGTCATGGCCCAGTCGAAGAAGCGGAGCCCCGCGGGGCTACTGTCCGAGGCGGCCAAGAAGTCCGCGAAGGCCGTCGGTGACGCCGCCAATATGGTCGTCGGCAAGGAGCCAGCGGCGCGGGCGAAGAGCCCGAGCGGCAACCTGTCGGAAGCTGCCAAGAAGGCTGGTCGCGGGGTTTCTGACGCGACTCGCAGGGCCGTCGGGATGCGGCCGTCGCGGGTCAAGAAGTCCGGGACGAGCTGAGCACGAGAAGTGCTCCCGGTTGGCACGGAATGTCCACCACGTACCCGCTGCCGTCTGCTGGGCCGGTGCCTCAGACCGACAGGGCGCGGCCGCTCAGGCGCGGGGAGAGGGACCCCGGGTCGGTTTCCTCCCCGCCCGTGATTGGGAACCCTGGGTATCAGAACCAATAGCTCTGGTCGTACGGGCACCGTCGATTTGTTATCTCTTCCCGTCATCGCACCAAGTCACCAATCAACATTGCCAGGGGTCGGTGGGCCGTCGCCTGTCGTTGGGAGTTGAAGCGTCGTGAATGTCCACCTCGCGGACCTCGGTCCTTGCCACAGACATAAGAACAGTCCGTTACCCTAGGTCCCGCCAAATGGAGAAGCGATACTGCCTACGGCCTGAGCCACGTCGGCCACCGCGGTCATTGCAGATAGTTCACCGAACTCACCTTTCCGTCGGTGAAAAAGAGGTTCGCCTTATCGACGCCGAAGCCCTTCTCGTGCGTTCGCCCGATATACGTCCACCTGTCCCACGGGGCAACCTCGGTCTCGTCCGGAGGACCGAGTAACTCGGACACTTCGGCCTTCGTCTTGCCGAACACCAGCCTGCCGAACTCGGCCCGCGTGTACACCTTCTTCGTGCCGTCCGCCTCCGATACCGTCTCGACCTCCGGGGCGTGCGGGGGCACTGGGCCGGGGGCGGCGCGTATCCAGAATAAGCCCAGCGTCACGGCGGCGCCCCGCCGCATGCCAGGAGCATGACGGCCGCAGCCACGAGCAGCGCGGCGGGCGAGCCCCTCCCTCCGGCAGTGCGTGAGACGAGTTCCTCATCGCGGTCGTCGTCCCGGGTCATCGCTCATTCCTTCCACACACGCCGATGCGACGATAGGCCACACTACCGCCTTTGGCGTGAGGTGGTTATGCGGAGGTGGCGCCAGTTGTCGCGAGTGGTCGGGACTGGGCACGACCCGGGGAACGGATATTGGCCTTCTGGGCCTTCCACTGGGCGAACCAGGCGGTCAGCGACTTCTGGAAGAACTTGTCGGCGGGGCGGGCGGCTTGACGACGAGCGGTCGCACGGGACTCGGGGCGGGCGGTCATGGGTGTCCTTGCGGGGTACGGGACGGTGTGGGCCTCAACACCTCTGCTGGAGCGATGAAAACCGGCCCTTGTGACAGCATCGGTGGGCCGAAAAATGACCGTGCCCGACACGTCCAGGCCACGCGGAGCCACGTCACGTCCGGACCAAAAGAGTCAAGTCGTCGGTGCCATCGGGAACGAGCAATTCGACTACTACCGCCTGATGCGGAAGTGATGCCGTCATCTCAGCAGTGGGTGCTGACCAGGACCATTCGGGCGAGGCGGCTGCTCCTGTGGAACAGCCGCGCCGGAATCCGGCGCCCGACGAAGGTGTTTTCATGAGGGCCATGGCATTGCGGCGCGGGCGGTGACCTGTTACGGCGCCTTGAGAGGGACGACGACCGCCGCGACGCTGTCGGCGTGCAACCCCCGGACGACCGTCTCCATCGCCGCCCGCCGCGCATGGTAGTCCTCGGCGAACTCCGTCGCCAGCGGGAGGATGGCCACGAAGATGTCGTCCATCCCGCACCCCGGGCAGTGGAAGTACAGGAACTTGACACCCTCCAGCCCGGTCGCCTTCCGCTGGGCCTCCAGGTTCCCCGTCTCCTCGCGGCTCAGCTCGGAGAGGGAGTACGGGCGGTGGCACCGGGTACAGTCACGTTGCATGGTCGGCTCCGGGCGGGGGTGGGCACCACCTATCGTACCCACACCCCGCTCCTCGCGACGTACGCATTCTCGCCGCCGGTCGTACTGCCGGCAGTCGAGGGAATCATGTCCGACACCGCCAGGGCTGGGGCGGGAGATCGTCGCCCTCTGGGTTGCGATCGCCGCCACGCTCGTTTCCTTCGGCCGGGTGTCGCCGGCGGCGGCCGGGCTGCTCGTGCCGTACCTGCTCTGGGTCACGTACGCGACCGCCCTGAACGGCACGATCTGGGTGATGAACTCCTGACCCCCCGGCGGCCGCCCGGCCGTTGTGGTCGATCCCCGGCCGGCACGCGGAATGCTCGGCCCTCTGCGACGAACCGCCGGCCGGATCGGGCGGTTGCGGACGCGCGATCTGAATCTCGGGTTCCGTGACCCGGGCGGTCGGCTCGCCCCGGATCCGACGACAGAGGAGTACTGGCATGGGCTCGATCAACGAAAACCAACCGGAGAAGAACCGAGAGGACCTGCGGGGCCGGGAGGCGGTCGAGAAGATCCGCGAGCTCGTCGGGAAGGCGAAGAACTGTTTCTTCTGCACGTCGGCACCCACGGGCGAGACTGGCGGAACCCGACCCATGAACGTCCGGAAGGTGGACGACGAGGGGAACCTCTGGTTCCTGAGCGCCAGCGACAGCCACCAGAACCACGAACTGGCCGTCGACCCGTCGGTGAAGTTGTACTTCCAGGGTTCCCCGCACTCCGACTTCCTCCACCTGAGCGGCCGCGCCACGGCCTCGACCGATCGGGCGAAGATCGAGGAGCTGTGGGAGCCGCTTCTCAAGACGTGGTTCACCGGCGGGGTGGACGACCCGCGGATCACGGTCATCAAGGTCGCGCCGGCCCACGGCTACTACTGGGACACGAAGCACGGCAACACTGTGGCCTACGCCAAGATGCTGATCGGCGCGGCGGTCGGGACGACGCTGGACGACTCCATCGAGGGAACGCTGCGGGTCTGACGCGAGTTCGTCTTGAGATCAAGCGTCTCGACAACACGGTCGGTTCCGGTGACGCCCAGTGAGGCCCTTCCCAGGAGGGTGATATGACCTACCCCCCCTGAGCCGAGTAGGCCGAGGTATGACAATGCCTCGTCCAGACGACCTCGGGAGGGCTAGCGACGGCAATGTCGAGCGGCTGTGGCTCAATGACGGGTCGTGCATCCCGACTGGGTCCGTCCCACCCAGATCCACGTCTGGAGCTACGATTTCGTCCAGCCCTGCGGTGCCCGTCGTGGCCACCGCCCATGGCCGGGGCGGTGTGGGGCCCGGTCTTCCCCCACTCGCCGGCC
>DATLIF010000650.1:0-2915 GCA_035539575.1 Fimbriiglobus sp.
GCGTCAGCCGGCTGGTGCCCACGCGTCCACCAGCCGGCTGACGCCGGCCGTTCGCCTGGAGAAGTTATGCGAATCGGCTTGTTCGGCGGGACGTTCGACCCGCCCCACGTCGGGCACCTGATCCTCGCCGAGCGCTGCCGCGAGGACGCACGGCTGGACGAGGTCTGGTTCCTCGTCAGCTACCGCCCGCCGCACAAGACCGGCCAGCCGCTCACACGGTTCGAGCACCGCTGCGAGATGGCGGCGCTCGCCACTACCGGCCAGCCGTTGTTCCGGGTCGAGCCGGTCGAGAAGGAACTACCGCCGCCCAGCTACACAGCCGAGACGCTGGCCGAGCTGCGCCGCCGGCACCCAATAGACGAGTTCACATTGATTGTCGGCGCGGACTCGCTGGCGGACCTGCCGCAGTGGTACGAGCCGCAGCGAGTGCTGGAGCAGGCGGAAATCATTGCCGTGCCGCGGCCCGGCGTCGAGACGTGGACGGCGGACCGGCTCGCCGCGGCGGTCGGGCTGCCGCGGGAGGCAGTACGACTGACCGCGGTGAACTGCCCGCTGATCGAGATCGCCAGCCGAGACCTGCGCCAGCGCGTCGCGGAGGGGAAGTCGATCCGGTTCCTGGTGCCGCGGGCGGTCGAGGAGTACGTCCGCGACAGGGCACTGTACCGCGGGTGACTCACCCGGCCCGGCCGACCCCGCGCACGTCTCTCATGGCGAGAATCATATCCAAGGTTTTACATTCGTTTGTCACTTTCATATTCTCTAACCTTTGTCTGGGGTGCAGTTTACTGCCGAGTCATTGCGTCGGAGGGGCCGGGTGTTACGATGGTTGCCGTGGCACTTCCGGGGCACCTCCCCGGCGAGACCGGGCCAGGGTTCGAAGCGGGTGGCGCGATGTCCACCGAACCGGACTGCGATGAACTCGTGGGATCGACCTCGTCGAGCCTGCTCGCCAGTCTGCGGACGGGGGACCAGGATGCGTGGCGGCGTCTGGTGCGGCTGTACGGGCCACTGGTGTATCGCTGGTGCCGGCGGGCCCGGGTCGCCCCGCAGGACGCCGCCGACATTGGCCAGGAGGTGTTCCGCGCCGTGTCGGCGGCGCTGGGGCGGTTCCGCCACGACCAGAACGGGTCCACGTTCCGCGGCTGGCTGTGGACCATCACCCAGAACAAGATCCGCGACCATCTCCGCCGTCAGGCCACCGTCCCCATGGCGGTCGGCGGGAGTTCTTCCCACACCTGGCTGATCGGAGCAGTCGCGGACCCGGCGTCCGCCTCCTCGTCGGCCGTGGGCGGGGTCGGCCGGGTGCTGGCTGCCGGACTGGAGACGATCCGCGGCGAGTTCGAGGACCGGACCTGGCAGGCGTTCTGGCGGGTGGCGGTCCGGTCCGAATTGCCGGGCGACGTGGCGGCCGACCTCGGCATGACTGCCAACGCCGTCCGCAAGGCCAAGTGCCGGGTGCTCGCCCGGCTGCGGGCGGTGCTCGGCCAGTCGCCCCCCGACCCGCGTGGCACACCCCTGCGTTAATCTGGGTGGGCGGACCCGCGCCCACACCGGGTGGCCGCCCGCCGACCCTGGGGGTTCGCCGTGGACGAGCAACGCTGTCCGCAGGCGGAGGACTTACGCGCGTTCGCGCTGGGACGCCTCCCCGACGACGCCGTCGGCCCGCTGGCCGACCACCTCGACCGGTGCCCCGCCTGTCAGCGGGCGGCCGAGGTGCTGGACTGGGCCGACGACGAGATGACCGCGGCGCTTCGCGGGCCGATGCCGTCGGAGCCGTACCTGGACGAGCCGGAGTGCCGCGTACTGCTCGCCCGGGCCGAGGCCCTCACCGCCCCCGCTCCGCTGAGCGCAATCCGGCTCGGGCCGTACCGCCTGGACAGCCGACTCGGCGCCGACGCGATGGGCTCGGTCTACGCCGGCGTGAACGAGCAGACGGGGGCGACCGTCACCGTGAAGGTCCTCTCGGCCCGGCGGCTGACCGACCCCGAGCGCATCGCCCGAACATTGCACGAGGTGCTTCGGGCCGGGCAGCTCGACCACCCGAACCTCGCCCGCACCACCGAGGCGGGGGAGGACGGCGGCGAACTCTACCTGGTGACGGAGACGGTCGCGGGGCTCGACGCCGGCGCCCTGGTCCGCCGGTCGGGGCCGCTGCCGGTCCGCGAGGCGTGCGAGGTCGCGCGGCAAGCGGCGCTGGGGCTGGCCCACGCCCACCGGTGCGGACTGACCCACGGCGACCTCCAGCCGTCGAACCTGCTGCTCACCCCGGACGGCGTCAAGGTCTTCGACCTGGGCCTGACCCCGGCGCTGACCGACACGACCGCGGGGTCCGCAGACCACGTCCACGCGGCGCAGGCCCGCCTCGACCTCTACAACCTGGGCTATGTGCTCTACCACCTCCTGACCGGGCGGCCGCCGCGCGGGTTGTGGCAACTCGACGTGCCCGGGGCGCCGGTGGAACTGATCTATCGCATGGTTGCGACCGACCCGCCCGGCCTCCCCCTCACGGCCGACACCGTGGCGGAGAAACTGGCGCCGTTCGCCGTGGGTGCCGACCTGGCCGCCTTGCTGAACGCCACGCCACCAAGTCCACCCGCGACCCAGGAAGCCCATGGTTTCGCGCAATCCATGGCGGCCGCAACCCAGCGCGCATGGGCCGCGATCGCAAGTCTGTGGTACACAACGCCTCGCGATCCCAATGACACAAACTGCCAATCGGTCTGAACTCTCGTCTCCTCTTTATCTTCCGCTGTGATCGCAGTATCGGTGGAAGGGCGAATCCGCCCGGCAGAAAAAATCGTGGCACATCTGAACGTTGTTCCCGGGTAGAGGTCCCTTCGTCGATGCGGTCTGTACCGCTTGCGCTACGCGGCGGCGTGTGGCGCGGAGGACTCGCCCATGTCAACCGCGTGGCG
>DATLIF010000651.1:0-3455 GCA_035539575.1 Fimbriiglobus sp.
CGCTCCGGGTCGGGCTCGTGGCCCGAGGGGCACACGGTCTACCCCACCTGTTCCCTTCGGTGTACGAAACATACAAGGGGTGACCCTGCGGGCGAACGGGTCACCCCTTCGGGGTTACGGCTCTCCTCCGTCGCCGGCCCAGGGGTTCCGCTGCGCTCCACCCCTGGCTATTCCCGGTCGCCCCGTTGGGGCGGCAAAAACCCGGTTCACCGCACGGTCACGAAGTCGTTGTGGTTCACCAGCGCCGCGACCAGGTTCGCCCGCGCCCGGGTCGTCGGCTCGGGGTGCTTCTGCTCCTTCGACGCCTTCCGCCACCCGTCCAGCGCCTCCAGGCACGCCGCCTTCTCCTCGTCGGTCGGCGTGCCCGACAAGACCGCCTCGAACGCGGCTGCAACGAACACCTCGTCCGACACCGTCCCGAGCCGGTCGGTCAACTTCTGGCTGATCGCGTCGGCTGCCGTCATCGCGAACTGGCTGTTGGCCAGCGCCAGTGCCTGCTGCGGGACGACGCTCTCGGTGCGGCGGTAGCAGTCCAGCACGCTGGCAGCGTCGAACTGGGCGATGAACTTGTGCTGATCGATGTTCGACCGGAAGAAGAACAGGCTCCGCCGCCGGCTGGCGTCCTGCTGCGCGAGCGGGACCGGCGGGCCGCCCGCCGTGAGGTCGAGCCGCCCGGACAGGTGCAGCAGGGCGTCCCGCACCGCCTCCGCCTCCATCCGCACCGGGTTCTGCCGCCACAGGTACTTGTTCTCCGGGTCGAGCTTGCGGCTGGCGTCGGCGCCGGCGTTCGACGAACTCATCCGGTAGGCGTGGCTGGTGACGATCAGCCGGTGCAGGTGCTTGAGCGACCAGTCGTGTTCGGTGAACTCCACCGCCAGCCAGTCCAACAATTCCGGGTGCGTCGGCGTCGCGCCCTTGCGGCCGAAGTCGAAGACGGTCGCCACCAGCGGCTTGCCGAAGTGCCTCGCCCAGACGTGGTTGACCAGCACTCGCGCGGTCAGCGGGTTGCGGGCGTCGGCGATCCAGTCCGCCAGCGCCGTCCGCCGGCCGGTGCTCGTCGCGGGGAACGGTTTATTCCGCGACTCCTCGGTTTCGACGTTCGACTCCAGCGTCTTGAGCGACCCGCGCAGCGGCGTGTACGCCAGGCCGGGGTTCGCGGCCGCCGTGCGGGCGGCGTCGCGGGCGGTCTTCGCTGCGTCGCGCTTCTTGACCAGGTCGGCCCGCTTCGCCTTCGGTGCCTGGAAGATCGCCCACTCGGCCTTCCAGAGCGCCGCCTCGGCCCGGGTCAGTGCGGCTTGCTTCTCCAGCGCCGCGGCACGCTGAGCTGCCCGGCGGAACTGGCCGGGGTAGCCGGACAGCCGCAACCGATCGGCCGCGGCCCGCGTCTCGACCACCTTGACCGCCGCGGCCCCCTGCTCGCGGGCCGCGGCGAGGTACGTCTCGACCACGGACGGCTTCACCTGTGGCGTGTACGCCTCGGCCGGCAGCGTCACCGACACGGGCTGGTACGGCGCGAACTCCAGCAACGCCGGCACGCCCGGCCCGATCCGCTTGCCGGTCAGCGGCCGGCGCTCGTCGCCGCGCTCGTGCTTGTACGTCGGCGCGTCCGCGTTGCAGTCGAACGCCCGGGGGATGCCGTCCTTCTCGAAGTCCGGCTCGCCCGGCACCAGGTCCGTGCGGACCTGGTACGGCTCGAACACCGCCCGCAGCCGGTAGTAGTCGTTCTGACTGATCGGGTCGAACTTGTGGTCGTGGCACTTGGCGCAGTTGAACGTCAGACCCAGGAACGCCTTGGCTGTGTGCTCGACCGTCTCATCCAGCCACGTCGTGCGGTTGAACTTGAAGTACTGCCGGGCCAGGTAGCCGGTCGCCCGCAGCTTGCCGGGGTCGGTCGGGTGCAACTCGTCCGCGGCGAGCATCTCGCGGACCATCCGGTCGTAGCCGGCGTCGGCGTTGAGGCTCTCGACGATCCAGTCCCGCCAGTGCCAGAGGTGCTTCTGGCTGTTGCGTAGCTCGGCCCCGAGGCCCCACCAGTCGGTGTAGCGCCAGACGTCCATGAAGTGACGGCCCCACCGCTCGCCGTAGCGCGGGCTGGCGAGCAGCCGGTCCACCAGCTTCTCGTAGGCGTCCGGCGAGGTGTCCGCCAGGAACGCGGCGGCCTCCTCCGGCGTCGGCGGCAGGCCGGTCAGGTCCAGCGACACGCGCCGCAACAGCAGCCGCCGGTCCGCCTCCGGCTGCGGCTTCATCCCGCGCTTCTCCCATTCCGCCGCGAGGAACGCATCGACTGGATTGCTTGGAGTATGGGATTTGGTACTTGGGATTTGCCCCCGCTGCGGGGGCCGGAACGCCCAGTGGTCGCGCGGGTCGGGGTCGGGCAGGTCGCTGGCCGGGGCCTTCGCGCCGGCGTCGATCCACTTGCGGATCAGCGCGATCTGCTGGCCGGTCAGCCCCTCGCCCTCGCTGGGCGGCGGCATCCGGGCGTGGTCCGCGGCCCCGGTGACGTGCTTCAACAACGGGCTGTCGGCGCTCTTGCCGGGGACGACCGCTTCGGCGGCGAGCATCTCCTTCGCCGTGTCCACCCGCAGCCCCGCTTTTTGTTGCAGCGCCCCGTGGCAGGCGTAGCACCGGGCGGCCAGCGTTGGCTTCACGTCCTTGAGGTAATCCACCGGCTCGTCGGCGGACGCGACTCCGACGCCGGCGAGTAGAACGGTTGCAACGGTGAGCCGCAGGGGCATCGGCGGTGTCTCGACGGGACAGGCGGTCTGGCGGGACCCGGGCCGCTGTCGCCCGGGCAGTCGGGCATCATACCATACCCCGGACCGCCGTGCGAGCCGCCGCGCCTTCGGGCGGCGGATGCCTCCAGAACCGACACCCGGAGTGACGATGCTACACATACTCGCGACGATCGAAGTGGCCGAGGGGAAGCGGGCCGCCTTCCTGGCCGAGTTCCACAAGCTCGTCCCGCTCGTCCGGGCCGAGGACGGGTGCATCGAGTACACCGCGGCCGTGGACGTGCCGACCGCCATCTCCGCCCAGGGGCCAGTCCGGGACGACGTGGTGATGGTGGTCGAGAAGTGGGCCACGCTGGACGCCCTCACCGCCCACCTGGCCGCCCCGCACATGGCCGAGTACCGGCAGCGGGTGGCCGGGCTCGTACTCAAGGTCACGTTGCAAATCCTTCAGCCGGCATGACCGTCATGCCCGGCCTCCCGGGTTCGTCCAGGTAACAGGTGTGGGCGGGTTCGCTCACCCGGACCGGCTCCGCCACCGATTCTAGATGCGGAACCTGAGCCGGCCGGGTTGTGCCCGGGGCTGCCACGGACGGCGGCCGACCTCCCCCCACCCGGCCATCTGACCCCCATTCCGTCAAGGACGACCCATGTTAGGGGAATACCTGCTTACCGCCGCCCTGATGGCCAGCCAGCCGCCCGCGGCCCCCGCCCAGGCGCCGGCGT
>DATLIF010000652.1:0-8042 GCA_035539575.1 Fimbriiglobus sp.
GTACCACGCCGAGGGGCTGGCGCGGCTCGGCGGGCAGGACCGGGTGCGGGAGTTGATCGGCGGCCCGTGGGCGGTCCGGTACTCGCTCAGCCACCTCGTCAAGGACGAGCACACCCTCCCCGAGGCAGACTGGGCCCGGACGAAGTTGATCGTGCCGCACGGCCCGCTCGCCGCGGGATACCTGACCGGGCGGTTCAACTGCATCAGCGTCTCGTCGGCCGCTTCCACCGGCATCCTCGACCTGCGGACGGAGGCGTGGCGCACTGAGATGCTCGACGCGCTGGCGAAGCCGGAATACCGCGAACAGGCGTTGGCCGGCCTCCCACGGCTCATCGACATGAACCACCCGGTCGGGCCGCTGGCCGAGCACGTCGCGCTGGAGGCGACCTTGCCCGATGGTGTACGACCGCTCGTCTTCCCGACGCTCGACGATCAGGCGGCCGGTTTGGTCGGCGGTGGGGCGGTGGACGCCGGGCAGGTGGCGGTCATCCTCGGCAACTCGGCGGTGGTCAACTCCTCGTCGGCCACGCTGCCGCAGTCCGGCACCCTCGACGCGATGCGGCTGAACTGGGGACCGTACCTGTGGATGCGGTGCTACTCCAACGGCGCGCAGTTCCTCGATAAGGTCGTCGGCGCCAAACCCGACTGGCCGGCGCTTGAGAAGGCCGCCCGTGCCGTGCCGCCGGGTGCGAACGGAACGGAGGTGTTGCCGTTCGTCCTGGCCGAGCCGTCGATCGGAGTACTGGCGCCACGATTCGAGTGGGTCCCGGATCAGCCGGCCGATGCCGGCGTCCGCGTCCGGGCGGCGTTCGAGGCGCTGGCGTACCTGATCGCGCTGGCTGTCCAGGAGCACGAAGCGGCCGGCCAGACGATCACCCGGGTGACGGTGTCCGGCGGGATCGCCCGAAGTGAACTGATGGGCGAGATCCTGGCGAGCGTGCTCAACCGCCCGCTGGAGCGGCTGGTCTCCACGGAGGGGCCGGCGCTCGGGGCGGCGGTCGCGGCACTGGCCGGTCTGGAGACACACCTGCGGCGCGAGCGGGGGATCACGGAGTCATTCACGGTCGCCGATGCGGTTGCAGCGATGGTGAAGTTCCGCGAACCGGTCAGCCCGCGGCCGGAGTGGGTGCCGGCGTACCAGGAGGGGTTGCGGCGGTTCGCCGCGCGGGTGTCGGGTTAACGCATGGTCAGTTCGACAGCTTCACCGTCACGCTGACCTTCTGGGATTTGGCTGACGGGGTGATGACGACCTTCGTCGCCTGCTTCGCCGGGATCTTCGCGGTCAGTGTCTCGTTCGTGACGCCCTCCTGGAACGACACCGACTTCGTCTGCCACTCCTTCGTCGGGAGCCCGTCCAGGTTCGGCGCGTCCTTCGCGGGCATGACGAACACGTCCACCGGCCTGTCCGACGTGACCCCCACCTTGATCGTCTGCTCGCCGGACTGCGCGGGCAGGTCGAAGACCTTCGTCGTGAACCCGCCGTCCGGCAGAGTGAACGCGCTCTCGGTCCGGAGCTTGTCCGCACAGCCGGCGACGAGGAACGTCAGCACGACCCACCCGCCGGCCCGAGCCACCCGACCCATCATTCACCCCCCCCGCAGTCAGTCGTCCTTCGGCGTGAACAGCGGGCCGAGTACGGTCCGCCCGGTCTTCACCGCAGCCGCCGGGATCACCACCGTCGCGCCGACCGAGCCTGGTTTCAGCACCAATGCGAACCCGGCATAGGTCGGCTCTCCCTTGAACGGCTTCAGCTCGCCCAGGTTCAGGCCCGGGAACGCCGGCAACGCTTCGACGATCGCCGACATGTAGTCCCCGAACGACCCCAGCGTCCGCCCGACGTCGGCGAGCACGACCTGGCTGGCCTCCGCCGGGAGTTGCTTCAAGACGGACTGAAACGCCACGTCCGAACCGACCGTTTCCTTGCCGTCGAGGTAGGCATCCAGGAGCTTGCGTGCCGTCTCCCAGTCCTTGCCCGACACCTGCACGTACCGCTTGCCGTCTGTGCCGAACCAGTACGTCGTCCGGTCACTGACCAGCCGCCGCATGGACTCGATCGTCGCCTTCCGCAAGTTCTCGTCCGGGATGTTGCCGGCCGAGGCTTCCAGATCCAGCACCAGCGCGGCGCGGGTCAACTCGAAGCCCCGGTGAGATTGATCCGCATCCCGGACCTCGGGCTTTTGCTTCAGGACGACGTTCTGATACCAGCCGGCTTCCGGCAGGTTGCGGAGGACCGTCTGGTGTGCGGAGACCAGCTTCGCCGGATCCTCAGGCGTGAGAACCACTAGACTCCCCCGCGGGCCGGACCCGGCCGACTGCCAGCCGCCAGCCCCGGCGAGCCGCTCGGTATATTGCTCGATGGCCCGAACCGCCCGCTCCTCGTCCTCGCCGGCCGCGAACTCTCGTGAAAAGGCCGCCACCGCTCTCGCCAATCCCGGACTGAACTGGCCGGCAGTGTAAAGTGCTTCGCCTCGGGGAAGTGTTCCGAGCCGGTCGAGTTGGGCCGGCCGCTCGGCGGCGAGCAACTTGGCGCTCTCGGTGCCCTTGCCGAACGCGGCTTCGACCCGAAGGTGAAGTCCGTCCGGGCGGAACTCGGCTCCGAGCGCCAGCCCGGTCCCGTCCTCGATCGCCTGGAACAGAGCCTCGTAGACCACCCGCGCCTGTTCGACCTGTCGCCGGTCTAGCCCCGCCCCGCCGCCCTGCTGGAGTAGATTCTGGAACAGGCCGCGGAGCTGGCGGAGTTGGTCGCCGTAGCGGTCGTTGATCTCGGCGAGGTTGACGTAGACCGACACGTCCGAGCCGACGACCACCGGGGCCACAGTCTCGCCGATCTTAGCGCCGGTCAACGGCTCGAACTTGCCGGCGAGGAGTTCGGCCACCTCCTCGTCGGTCGTGGCGGCGACGTGCCCCGACGCGGCCCGGTGGACCAGGTACACCGTCCGACCAGCGGACTCGACCCGGTTGACCCCGCCGCGGCCATCCTCGAACGTCTTGCGTTCGTCGGGCGTGAGGAACTTCTCGCGAAAAGTCTTGTAGTCGGCCGTCGGGAACAGGACCGCGGCACGGGCCTCTCCCTGGAAGACGCCGTCGAAGCTGGTCAGGACGAGGTACGCCCGGCCGTCGGGCGTCAGCGCCGACAGGTCCCGGCCTTCGAGATGATCCTTCAGGAACGCATCGATGTTTTGCTTCGCCTTCGCGGCGAGGTCGGGGACGGCCGCGTCCAGAAACCCGGCCAGCTTCTCACGCGCGGCGCCGACGCCGTTCAACTGGACGACGACCAGCGACTTCGCCGGGACGGGCAGTTCGGTCTTCGCCCAGTCGCCCTTGCCGACCGGTGCGGCCGCGGCAGTGCCGGCCAGGCAGGCGACCATCAGCGTGGCGATCCGTAGGGCCGGCATGACTCACCTCCTGTGGGGCTCGGGCGCGGCCCATCATACTCCTGGTGGCCGGGGCGCACCACCCGGGGTCAACCGCCCTCCTCCTCCTGTGTCTCCAGCCGCAGCGGCTGCCAGATGTGTGGCCGGGCCAGCGGCTCGATGTGCAGTTTCTCCTCGCCGTCCTGAAACACCTTCACCGCCCCGGACGACTGGCTAACGGCGAACGCGATCGCCTTGGTGTGCCGGCTGATCCCGGCCGCGGCCATGTGCCGGCTGCCCAGTCCCTTGGGAAGGTCCACCCCGTCGGACGGGACGTCCAGGTACAGGCACGCGGCCTCGGCGATGCCGTCGCGGCCGACCAGGATGGCCCCGTCCAGCTTGGCGATCTCCTTGATCTGCTCGCGGACATCGCGCTTGCGGATGTCCCGC
Organism: Fimbriiglobus sp.; assembly: GCA_035539575.1. GTDB lineage: Bacteria > Planctomycetota > Planctomycetia > Gemmatales > Gemmataceae > DASSAT01. The sequence continues at coordinate 3,804 of DATLIF010000652.1, forward strand.
TCCCCCTTCGTATACCCGCGGAACGGATTGAAGTTCAAAAAGGACGACATCTTCAGCACGCGGCGGGTGTCGCCGACGACCAGGATCGTCCCGATCGGCTGGCCCTCGCGCCCCTCGCGGCCGATCTCGGACGCCAGGTCCACCACCGACCGCAGCACCTCCAGCGGGACACCGGGGCCGAGGATGCGCAGGTCGCGCGGCGTCAGTCGCTCCAGGTGCTCGCCGAGGTGGATCACGCTGATGCTGTCGATCGGCTCCGGGGCGTCGTCCAGGGTGGCGATGCCGTTGTAGAGCACGACGACGTGCGATCCGGGCTTGAGGTCCTCGGAAGTTACGGCGTTCAGGAGGGCGTTGCTCATCCGCTCCTGGATCGGCAGCGGATCGGGATCGAGTTCGATCACTCGCCACCCCTCGCGCTCGCGGAGGGTCCGGGTCAGGGCCGGGTTCTCGGCGGCCACGAACAGCTTACACCCGAGCAGGAGCCGACCGACCTCGTCCCAATCCAGGGATGTCTCGGTCAGCAACAGGACCGCGTCGGCCGGCAGCCCCTTGACGAGGTCACGACCGACCTGAATGAGTTGAACGGTCTGCGACGGCAGGCTCATGCGGGCGGACCGGGGTTTTCGTCGGTGACGTGGCAGCGGTCGCCGACAGTCTAGGCGACGATACGCACGAGACCAACAAAGGACCGCTCGGAATTCAGATGTTTCGTGTCGGGCGAATCACGCGGCCGAGACTTCCACCAGGTTATCGAAGAACGTCGCACCTCCGCCAAGGTCGGTCAGTGCGGTGCTCGTCGTGACGTTGCAGTTCACACTGTCCGGGATGTACTTCCGCCAGTAGGTGCCGAACGTCGCCACCACCCCCGGCTTCACCGTTTCTCCGACGATGGCCCTCGCCCGGAAGCTGCCTCGGTCGTTGAAGACGCGAACCATCTGGCCGTGGCCGATCCCCCGGGCCGCGGCGTCGGCCGCGTGCATCTCCACCACCGGCTCCCCGGCCGACTCGCGCAGCACCGCCACGTTGGCGAACGTCGAGTTCAGGAACGACGGTGTCGGCGGGCTGACCATCTGGAGCGGGTACTTGGCGGCCAGTTCCGGCTTCGTTTGCGGGTCCTCGTGCGGCGGGACGTAGTGCGGCAGCGGGTCGCGGCCGGCCGCCGCTTCCCGCGGGCTGGACAGCTCACACTTGCCCGACGGCGTGCCGAACCCGCCCTCCGCGAACGGCGCCCAGTCCCGCGGCACGTTCAGCCGGACCGGTCGGCCGTCGAGCAGCGACTCAAACGCGATCCCGTCGAACGCTTCCTTCGGCGGGTGGACGTACCCGCCCCCTTTTTCCATCGACCGCCGGGCCAGTTCTTCGTCGCTCACCTGGAACAGTTCGTCCTCGAACCCCATCTCCTTTGCCAGCAGTCGGAACACCTCGGTGTTCGGCTTCGCCTCGGCCAGTGGCGCGATCGCGGGCTTGTTCACCTGGACATACAGGTGCCCGTAGCTGGAGTGAATGTCGAAGTGTTCGAGCTGCGTCGTGGCCGGCAGCACGATGTCCGCGTAGTCGGCGGTGTCGGTCGGGAACTGGTCGTGGACGACGGTGAACAGATCCTCGCGCATCAGCCCGCGGATCACTTTCGCCTGATCCGGGCAGACCGCCGCCGGGTTGGAGTTGTACACGAACAGTGCCCGCACCGGCGGGCCGGGGAGTTCGCCGTTGAGCGCCTCGGCGAGTTGGACCATGTTCACGTTCCTGGTGCCCGGCGGGATCAGGTCCGGCCGCTCCAGGTAGGCGCCGTTGAAAGGGTAGAGCTTGCTAGTGCTCAACAACGCCCCGCCTCCGGGATACCGCCAGTCGCCGGTGACGGCGGGCAGGCAACAGATCGTGCGGACCGCCATCCCGCCGCCGCCGTGCCGCTGGAGCCCGTAGTTCAGGCGGATCAGGGCCGGCCCGCCGAACAACTCCCGGGCGCGGCCGTACTCCCGGGCGAACCGTTCGATCTCCTCGACCGATAAACCGGTGATGCGGGAGACCGTTTCCGGTGCGTAGTCCGCAAGCACCCGGTCACGGAGTTCCGCACCTCCCAGGCAGTACCGATCCAGGTAGTCCTGGTCCTGCAAGCCATCGCGGAAGAGGACGTGCATCACTCCGAGGGCCAGCGCGCCGTCCGTCCCGGGGCGGATGGGGAGCCACCAGTCCGACCGCGCCGCCGTCCGGCTGCGGTGTGGGTCAATCGTGACGATCTTCGCCCCGAGCTTGCGGGCCTGGTGCTCGATCGCCCAGAAGTGGATGTTGGTGACGGACGTGTTCGAGCCCCAGTTCACGATAAACCGGGCGTGGACCGCGGCCTCCGGGTCGATCGCGGCACGGGTGCCCAGCGTCACGTCGCAGCCGGCCGCCCCGGCGGTGGCGCAAATCGTCCGGTCCAGCAGCGACGCCCCGAGGCGGTGGAAGAACCGTCGGTCGAGGCTGCCGTACTGGAGCTTGCCGATAGTCCCGGCGTAGCTGTACGGCAGAATCGCCTGCGGACCGTCCGCCGACGCCGCGACCTCCCGGAACTTCGCCGCGATGGTGTGAACCGCTTCATCCCAGGTGATCCGCTCGAACCTCCCTTCCCCCTTCCGGCCGACGCGCCGCAGTGGGCTGGTGAGGCGGTCCGGGTGGTAGACGCGGTCGAGGTAGTGGTTCACCTTCTGGCACAGGAATCCCCGCGTGAACGGGTGCTCCCGGTCCCCCCGCAGGTCCACGGCCCGGCCGGCGTCGTCCACCGTGACGACCAGACCGCAGGTGTCCGGGCAGTCGTGCGGGCAAACCGCCCGCACGGTCTGAAGTGAACGCTTCATGGAGTGCAGCTCACAGTATCTGTGTGTGGCGGTATCACTCGCGTCCCGACAAAAACTGATGATTTTTCCCGGGCTTCACTTGCGGCGATCAGCGGGTGTTTTCATGATTATCGATTACTGGCCAGCGCCCAACAACTCCCTGGCCTGTCGGACCTCCCGGATTGGGGTTCGGGTTTATGCCGGCTCCCGCCAACTCATCGGAATTTCTGGAGGTGGTCCGCAAGAGCGGACTGATCCCGGAAGAACAACTGCGGACCGAACTCACCCGCCTCCGGACGACGCAACCGGGCTCCCAGACGATCGAACAACTCTCCGCCGCCCTGATCCGGGATGGGTTGTTGACGCGGTTCCAGGCCAAGCAGATCAAGATCGGCCGCTACAAGCGGTTCGATATCGCCGGCAAATACCGGCTTCTGGAGTTGCTCGGCATCGGCGGGATGGGGGCGGTCTACCTGTGCGAGCACGTGTTCATGAAGCGGCTGGTGGCGCTGAAGGTGCTGCCAACCGACAAGATGCGGGAGGAGTCGGCGCTGATGCGGTTCTACCGCGAGGCGCGGGCAGTCGCCGCCCTGGACCACCCGAACATCGTTCGCGCCTACGACATCGATAAGAACGAGGGACTGCACTTCCTGGTCATGGAGTACGTGGACGGGGCGAGCCTCCAGGAGGTGGTGGCCCGGCACGGTCCACTCGACCCGGCCCGGGCGGCGAACTACACGGCCCAGTCGGCCCACGGACTGCACCACGCACACCAGCTTGGGATGGTCCACCGCGACATCAAGCCCGGCAACCTGCTGCTGGAGCGGACCGGCGTCGTGAAGATCCTAGACATGGGGCTGGCCCGGTTCTTCGACCAGACACAGGACAACCTCACCGAGAAGTACGACAACAACTGCGTGCTCGGAACCGCCGACTACCTCGCACCGGAGCAGGCTGTTTCGAACGTCGTGGACATCCGGGCCGACATCTACGCCCTCGGCGGCAGCCTGCACTTCATGCTGACAGGTCAGTCCCCCTTCCCCGACGGGACGGTCGCTGCCAAGCTGATCGCGCACCAGTCACGAGAGCCGCGGCCCGTCTCCGATTTCCGGTCTGACGTCCCGCCCGAACTGCTGGCCGTACTCCGGAAGATGATGCGTAAGGATGCGGCCGAGCGGTATCAGACTCCGGCCGAGTTGTACGAGGCGCTCGCACCCTGGGCCGCGCTCCAGCTCCCGCCGCCGCCCGCGTACGAGATGCCCGACCTGTGCCCGGCGGTGCTGGCCCTGACCGGGCACGCCGCGGACAAGGCCCGGTCCAACGCCGCACGTCTGAACGTCGGTGCCGGGTCCGGTCTCCATCCCGCCCGGGGACCGGGGTCGTCGGGTGTGGTAAACCCGGCACGCATTCCGCCCCCGGCCGAAGT
>DATLIF010000653.1:0-2388 GCA_035539575.1 Fimbriiglobus sp.
GGTTTCCAACCGGCCGGCCTTCACCGGCCGGTTGGAAACCGGCCCCACAAAGAGTGTGACTCGCCCGAAGTGCCGTGATACACTAGTTCCAACGTCCCGACCGCCCGAGGAGACGACCGTGAGCACGCCGACCGCTCCGAACCAACCCATGAACTCCCGGCCCGCGGCCGCCGGCGGCCCGGCCGTGATCCGCCGCGTCGGCGGGGTGGAAGAGTCCGCCCACGACCGGTTCGTCAACCGCCACCTCCCCGCGTGGGTGGTCAGCGGCCTCGTCCACCTCGGCATCATCGGCCTGGCCTTCCTGATCTTCGGGTTCCGCTCCGGCGAGACGCGGCAGCCGGAGAAGATCATCGCGGCCACGGTCGAGAAGCCGGTCGAGGAGGAGACCAAGGACCTGACCATCGAGGACATCGGGTTCGACAACCACGAGGCGGCCATCCCCGACATCGAGCGGGAGACGGAGAAGACCTCCGTCGGCGTGGTGACCGAAGACCCCGTGGGCGTGCCGGACGCGAAGTCGAACGACTCGAACGCGCTGGCCGCGGTCGGGCTGCCGTCGGCCGACCTGACCACGCCCGGCACGGCGGGCGACACCGGCAGCGCGATCACCGGCACCGGCGGGGCGGGCGGGCTGGCCAACGCCGAGTTCGCCGGCCGCAGCGGCGGGACGAAGAGCCGGCTGCTGAAGGAGGGCGGCGGCAACTCCGAGAGCGAGGCGGCCGTGGCCGCCGGGCTCCGCTGGCTCGCCAACCAGCAGAAGCCGGCCGGGTACTGGGAGTTCGACCCGACCGACCCGAAGATGAAGACGAAGGACTGGGCCACCTCGACCGGGATGGCGCTGCTGCCGTTCCTGGCCGCCGGCCAGACCCACAAGTCGGGCGGGAAGTACGCCAAGGTGCTCAACGACGGCGTGACCTGGCTGAAGAACGACCTGAACCTGAGCACCGGCCGGTTCAACCACGGCAGCCCGCAGTACATGTACGGCCACGCCATCGCCACCATGGCGCTGTGCGAGGCGTACGGGATGACCAAGGACCAGGCGCTCCAGCCCTACGCCCAGTCGGCGATCAACTACATCGTCCGCGCCCAGGGGGCCGACGGCAGCTGGGGCTACCAGGCCGGGGCCACCGGCGACACGTCGATCGTCGGCTGGCAGATCCAGGCGCTGCGGGCCGCCCAGCTGTCGAAGAACATCGCCGTCCCGGACGCGACCATCAAGAAGGGGATCGAGTTCCTCAACAAGGTGTCGTCGGGGTCGCTGAAGTCGGCGTACGGGTACACCGCCCCGAACGGCCGGCCGGGCACCTCCCTGACCGCGGTCGGCCTGCTGTGCCGCTACTACGTGGACGGGTGGGGGCCGAACAACGCCGGCCTGGCCGAGGGGACGATCGGCCTGTTCGGCGCCCCGAAGGCCGACGCCACGAACACGGTCACCAAGACCGACCGGGCGCGGGCGCCGCGGCTGAAGGAGCAGGTGAAGAACAGCAAGGCCACCCCGGAGATGTACTACTACTACTACGCCACGCAGGTGGTCCACTTCTACGGCGGCCAGGAGTGGCAGGAGTGGAACGAGGGGCCGAAGGACGCGACCGGCAAGCGGCTCGGCGGGATGCGCGACTGGCTGGTGGTGGTGCAGAACAAGGAGGGCGTCACGCACGGCAGCTGGAACCCCGACGGCGGCACGATCGGCAGCCACTGCGGCCGGCTGGGGACGACGTGCCTGTGCCTGCTGACCCTCGAGGTGTACTACCGCCACCTGCCGCTGTACAAGCGCAACCAGGGCGCCGCCGACTGACCCACGCCGCCCGCGGCGTTGCAAGGCAACACAAGAACGCCCGGGGGTTGTCCCCCGGGCGTTCGCGGTTTTCGGGTTCACGTCCGGCTCAGCGCCACCGCAACCGGTAGGTCGGGTAGTAGCTGGGTTCCTCCTGAACGGAGTTCTCGGCGGCTCGGCGGACGACCCGGGAGCGGGAGTTGTAACGCCCGTGCCCGAACCGGCGGCGGGTGGTCAGACCTTGTACTTCTTGGTGGAGCGGGCCTTGTGCTTGCGCGTCTTGCGCCGCCGCTTGTTGGCGGTCCGCAGTTCCTTCCGCTTGTGCTGAATCCCCACGGCAGTCTCCGGTCGGTCGGTGTCTCGGGAGCGAGACGGCTTATTGTACGAACCCGGCCGCGGCGGCAACCCGTCGGCCGCCCCGACCGCCTGACCCGCAGGTTGTCCGGGTCGCGGAGCCGCCTTCTGGTCTGCGTCGTGGGTGGTTCCCCCCTCACCCCGCGTGCTTCGCCGCGACCCTCTCCCCCGAGGGGAGAGGGTGGGCCTGGTCAGTCCTCGTCGTGGGCGGGCATCGCACCTCCTTCGCAGGGAAATGCCACCCGGCGTTGGCGCGTGGT
>DATLIF010000654.1:0-22126 GCA_035539575.1 Fimbriiglobus sp.
CACCTCGGCTTCAGCGTGGACGAGATGGTGGGCATGGCCGAGCGGCTGCTCCGCGACGTCGGGTTGACCGACGGGTTCGCCCGACTCGTCCTGCTCGTCGGGCACGGGTCGAACAGCCTGAACAACCCGCACAAGTCGGCCTACGACTGCGGGGCGTGCGGGGGCAGCCCGGGGGCGCCCAACGCCCGCGCCGCGGCGCAGTTGCTCAACGACGACCGCGTCCGGGCCGGACTCGCCCCGAAGGGGATCGCGATCCCCGGGACGACCTGGTTCGTCGGCGGGTTCCACAACACCTGCGACGACTCGGTCACCCTGTTCGACCTGGACCGGGTTCCCGAAACCCACCGGGCCGAACTGGACGATGCACGCGCGGACATCGACCGCGCCTGCGAGCGGAACGCCCACGAGCGCTGCCGGCGCTTCGTGTCCGCTCCGCTGACGCTGACCCCGGCCGAGGCCCGGCTGCACGTCGAGGGGCGGAGCGAGGATCTGGCCCAGACCCGGCCGGAACTGGGGCACGCGACCAACGCCCTCTGCCACGTCGGGCGGCGCGAGCGCACCCGCGGGCTGTTCCTCGACCGCCGCGCGTTCCTGACCGCCTACGACCCCACCCGGGACGACGCGGACGGCACGACCCTCGCCCGCACGATGGCCGCCGTCTTCCCCGTCTGCGGCGGCATCAACCTGGAGTACTACTTCTCCCACACCGACCCCGCCGGCTACGGCTGTGGGACCAAGCTCCCGCACAACATCACCTCGCTCCTGGGGGTGATGGACGGGGCGGCCAGCGACCTGCGCACCGGGCTGCCCTGGCAGATGACCGAGATCCACGAGCCCGTGCGCCTCCTGATCGTCTGCGAGACCACCCCCGAGGTCATGCGGAAGGTGCTCGACGGCAACCCGGCGGGCAAGCAGCTCGTCGATAACGGCTGGGTGCAGCTCGCCGTCCAGTCGCCGGACGGCGACGACATCCGCCTGTACGCGAGGGGCGAGTTCCGGTTGTACCGGCCGCAGGCCGACCGCCTGCCGGCCGCGGCGTCGTCGGCGGACTGGTACCGCGGGTGGCGCGACCACCTGGAGTTCGCCGAGATCGCCCCCGACGGCCCCGCGCCCCGGGAGACCGATGCCTGACCCGGGCCAGCTCGCCGCCACCCTGGGCACCCTGGTCGTCGCCGCGCCGGCGGCGCTCGTCGCCGCCCTCGGCCTGCCCTCCCTGCTCGGCTGGCCCCTGACCGAGCGCGCCAACTACCTCGCCTGCCGCTGGGCCATCGCCCTGGGACTCGTCGCCGCGGTCGGCGTCCTCGGCCTCATGCTCGCCACCGGCGACCGCCACGTCGTCGTCGACCTGGGGAACTGGGCGCCGGTGCGGCACGACGGTCCGGGCGGCGACGCCCACTACCACTTCGCGGTGAAGTTCGAGTTCGACCGGCTGTCCGTGCCGCTGGTCATTCTCTCGTTCGTGCTCTGCGGGACGGTCGGCGCGTTCGCCTCCCGCTACATGCACCGCGAGCCGGGGTACAACCGGTTCTTCGTGCTGTTCGCCGTGTTCCTCCTCGGGATGGTGACGGCCTCGCTGGCGGACACGATCGAGACGCTGTTCTTCGGGTGGGAACTCGTCGGCCTCTCCAGCGCGCTTCTGGTGGCCTTCTTCCACGAGCGGCCGGCCCCGTGCCGCAACGGGCTGCGCGTGTGGGTCGTCTACCGCGCGTCGGACGCGGCGCTGCTGTTCGCCGCCGTCGTGCTCCACCACTCGACCGGGGAGGGCGACTTCGACCGGCTGATGGACGGGGCCCCGTGGCCGGACGGCCGGACCCTCCTCACCGAGTCGCAGGCGCTGGTCATCGGGCTCCTGCTCCTGTTCGCCGCCGCGGGGAAGTCGGCGCTGGTGCCGTTCTCCGGCTGGCTGCCGCGGGCGATGGAGGGGCCGACGCCGTCCAGCGCGGTGTTCTACGGCGCGCTGTCGGTCCACCTCGGCGCGTTCCTGCTCCTGCGCATGAGCCCCCTGATCGCCCTGTCGGTGTGGCTGGCGGCGGCGGTCGTCGCCCTCGGCCTGCTGACGGCCGCGTACGCCTACCTCGTCGGCGCGGTGCAGACCGACATCAAGAGCGCCCTGTCGTTCGCCTCGCTGGCCCAGGTGGGAATCATCGTCGCCGAGATCGGGCTGGGCCACTGGGTGCCGTTCCTGTGGTACGTGGCCCTGGTCCACCTCCTCGGGCACGCGTTCCTGCGGACGCTCCAGTTCGTCCGCGCCCCGACACTCCTGCAGGACTACCGGAACCTGGAGAACGCGATCGGCGACCGGCTCCCGCAGCCGCCCGGCCCGCTCGCCGCGGCGCCCGGCCGGGTGCGAGCCTGGCTGTACCGCTTCGCGGTCGAGCGGGGCTACCTCGACGCATTCCTGACGGACTACGTCGCGCGCCCGTTCCTGCGGCTGTTTCTCTGGTTCGACCGGCTGGAGCGGCGCTGGACTGCGTGGCTCAACGGCTCGCGCCCGCCGCCCGGGCCGGCACGCCCCCCCGAAGTCCCCGAACCGCGGCCGGCGGGGGAGCGCCGATGAGCTTCGCCTCGGTCCCCTGGCTGGAACTCGCCGTGTTCGTGCCGCTGGCGGGCGCGCCGCTGGTCGGCCGGGTGCGCGACCCGCTCGCCGCCTCCCGCTGGTGCCTGGGATTCGCCGCCGTGGCGCTGGCGTGCGCCAGCGCGGCGTGGGCCGGGGTCGCGTTCGACCTCGCGCCGGGCGGCGCCGGCCCCAACGACCTCCTCCCCCTGCTGCTCGGCGCCCGCGTCCTCTCGCTCGACGCGCTGAGCGCGCCGCTCCTGCCGCTGGTCGCCCTGCTGCACTTCCTGACGGCGCTGACGACCGCGCGGACCAAGATGACGCGGTTCTCGTTCGCCTGGCTCCTGGCCGGCTGTTCGCTGCGGCTGGCGACCTTCGGGTGCGCGGGGGGCTGGGCGCTGGGCGTGCTGCTGGCGCTGAACGTGCTGCCGCCCTACTTCGAACTACGCCGCCGCGGCCGCCCGACCCGCGTCTACGTCCTCCACATGGGTCTGTTCGTCGGGCTGCTGTTCGCCGGGCTGGCCTCCGGCGGGACTCTCGCGGCCGTGCTCCTGATGGCGGCGGTTCTCGTGCGCAGCGGGACGTTCCCCGCGCACGTCTGGGTGACCGACCTGTTCGAGAACGCCTCCTTCGGGACGGCGCTCCTGTTCGTGACGCCCATCACGGGCATGTACGCCGCGGCGCGCCTGGTGCTGCCGACGCCGGCGGCCGACTGGGTGCTGGAGGGGATCGGGGCGGCCTCGCTGGTCACCGCGTTTTACGCGGCCGGCATGGCACTCGTGCAGACCGACGCGCGCCGCTTCTTCGCCTACCTGTTCCTCAGCCACGCGTCGCTCATCCTCGTCGGCCTGGAGTTGCACACCGCGGTCAGCCTGACGGGGGCGTTGGCGCTGTGGGGCTCGGTGGTCGTGTCGCTGGGCGGGTTCGGCCTGACACTGCGGTCGATCGAGGCGCGGTTCGGCCGGCTGTCGCTGGCGGAACACCGGGGGCTGTACGGGCAGTCGCCGTCGCTGGCCGTCTGCTTCCTGGTGACCGGGCTGGCGAGCGTCGGGTTCCCGGGGACCGTCGGGTTCGTGGGGGCGGAGATGCTCGTGGACGGGGCGGTCGGGGCCGACCCGTGGGTGGGGGTCGCGGTCATCGCGGCCGCCGCCCTGAACGGGATCGCCGTCGTCCGCGCCTACTTCCTGCTGTTCACCGGCCGCCGGCACGCCTCCGGGGTGTCGCTGGGCATCACCCGCCGGGAACGCGTCGCCGTCCTGACCCTCACGGCCCTGATCCTGGCCGGCGGGCTGTTCCCGCAGCCGGGAGTCTCCGCCAGCCACCGTGCCGCGGCGGGCCTGCTGAAAGACCGGGCGAGGGAGCCGGTTCCGCCCGCTCCCGCGGAGCACTGACGGACTGCCTAGCCTCACTCGGAGTGAATCATGGACTACCGCAAGATTCCGGGAGCGACTGGACGCCAGCCGTGCTGGCGGTGTCGAGCCCCTCTTCGCGAACCAGGTGGCCGCGCCCGCGACCTCGTCGGTGCATCCGCACTCTACCTCCTGGCCGGGGCGACCCTCGGGGTGCCGCTGGCATCCCCGGAGTTGGGGAGGGCGTGGCTCGTCGTGAACGTGGCTCTCGCACTTCTCGTCGGCTGTCTCGTGGCCACTCTACGGTGCGACTCGAGATGGGGCCGGTGTCCGGCGAGCCGGGGGACCACTTGGCTTCTGTTCGAGGCGGGATCGCGACAGAGCTACCCAGTTGAGCCGGAGTGACCGGATTGAAGCTGACCCTCTCCGCGATCCGCTGGTCAGGCCAGCGGGTCTGCTCGACACAGTTGAGGTTGGAATCGTGACCGACATTCAGCAGCGGTTTACGGCGGGCCTCTTCCAGGCGCTGGCCCACGTGACGAGGGTCGCGATGGTCGAACTCCTCCGTCATGGCGAGATGTCCGTCGGGCAACTCTGCCAGAGGCTGGGGGTTCGGCAGGCGAACGCCTCCCAGCACCTGGCAGTCCTCCGCAACAAGAACATCGTCCACGCGCGCAAGGCAGGTAACCAAACCTTCTACGGCCTCCGCGATCCCGCGTTCGCAAAGGTTCTCGATCTGCTCGGCGAGTACGTCTTCGCCCAGTTAACCGGAACTCTGGAGGTGCTGCAGAGGGAACAGGCCAAGGATTCTTGGTCGGCGGAAAGACCGGCGCGCAAACCGAAGCGGTGATTTACTCTTTGCGCCACGGAGTGGCGTTACCAGCGCACCTCTGCTCCCTCCAGTCCGACTATTGAATCCCGAGCTGGAACTATTGTGAGCCAAACGTAGCTCTCCCCGGTCAAACTCGTAGCTGGCCCTGGAGGGTCCGATACCAGCCACGCCGGATATTAGTCTTCAGGTCCGTGACGCCTCTTCAGACGAGGGTGTTGGAGTCCACGACGTTGCCGCTTCCTGGTTCCACCAGGATGGCCCCGCCGGCGTTGTGCCCGACGACGTTGCCCATGTGCGGCGTTGCCGCCCGCGGTCGTGCCGATGCGGTTGCCCTGGACCGCGTTGCAGCCGGAGCCGTCGATGACCACCCCGAACTCGGTGTTCGCCGAGATCAGGTTGCCCCGCAGCACGTTGCCGCCGGCGCCGCCGGAGATGCGCACGCCCGCCCCGTCCCGGGCCGAGGGGGTGTCGGCCACGCCGTTGCCGTTCGTGCCGCGGCCGTGGATCAGCACGCCGTTGGTGTCGTTGCCGGAGATCACGTTGCGCGCCGCCGCCCTCGGGCTGCCGATGCCGTTGCCCCGGGCCCCGCCGTCGATGAGGACCCCGATGCCGGCGTTGCTCAACTCCTCCGTGCCGGTGAACAGCACGCCGACGTAGCAGCCGGTGACGCGGCAGTTGTTGGCCCGGATGCGGAGGGCGTCTCCGTTGAACTGGGTGATCGCTACCCCGCGCACCGCCGGCCCCGCCCCGCCGGGCAGGATCACGATCCCGCTGGTCCCGGCGCCGGCCTCGAACCCGTTGATCCGGATCAGCGGGACACCCGCGAAGCCGCCCTGGGTGCGGCCGTCGATGGCGACGCGGTCGGTGATGGCGGGCAGGGCGGTGCTGACGCGGATCTCCCGGGTGCCGCTGCCGATGTCGAAGGCGATGACGTCGGCGCCGGGGTTGACGTTGGCCTGGAGGATGGCGCTGAGCAAAGTCCCCACTCCGGCGCTGGCGGTGCTCGTGACGGTGACGGTGGTCGGCGTCACGCGGTCCTCGAGCGACTCGACCGACAGGCGGGAGCGGAGCGCGGGCGCGGGCGAGAATGCGTCGGGTATCCTTGATGAGGAAGATGACAGGCGCGTGTCGGAGGAATCCACAGCGCGGGCGGCCCGGAAAGGGCAAGGGCCGCGCCGCGCGGGACCGCGCCGCCCGCCGCGGCCGCTGGTCGCGGGGCGACCGCGCGGGCCGTTCCCCGGCCACCCGCGGCTGCCGGGGCACGGCCCGCGTATGCTCACAGCACCCTCCCCCGCGAACGGGTGTGACATGGCCGGCGTCCGCTCCTGGATCCTCTGGCCGCTAGTCCTGCTGGCGGTCTGTCTCGTCACCCTGTGCGTGGTCGTCGCCGTCTCGCTGTTCCACCAGCAGGCGACGGTCGCGCGCGTGTTCCAGGAGAACGTCGCCAGCCGCCGCGCGGCCGTCGAACTGGAGGAGTGCCTGACCGACCTGGTCACCCTGGAGCAGGCGAACGTCGAGTCCGTCGCGCCGCTCCACGCGCGCGTCCGGCTACACCTCGATAACATCAAGTCCGTCGCCGACCAGGCGACGGAGAAAGAGTTGGCCGCGAAGATCGCAGAAGAGTTCGCCGCCTACCTCCGCATGTGGCAGCAGATCCCCCCGCCGGGCCACCCGATGCACGCCGACGCGTTCCGCGCGGCGACGCGACACCTCGACTCCGAGGTCCTCCGCCCCTGCACCGAGTTCCGATTGTTCAACGGCCGTCAACTGGAGGACGCGACGGAGGACCACGAGAACGTCCTGAGCCGACTCGCGTGGGGCATGGCGGTGATCGGCGGGCTGGGCGGTGTGGCGGGACTCGCGGTGGGGCTGGGCGTCGCCCGCGGCTTGAGGCGCTCCATCCGCCGGGTGCAGTTCCGCATCCGCGACGCGGCCGGAAAGATCGGGCCGGACCTGCCGGAGATCGTGCTCACCGGGGAGGGCGACTTCCGCGACCTTCACGAGCAGGTCGATCGGCTCACGGCGCGGATCGAGTCGGTCGTCCAGGAGCTCCAGCAGCGCGAGCACGAGGTCCTCCGCGCCGAGCAGTTGGCCGCTGTCGGCCAGCTCGCGGCGGGCGTCGCGCACGAGATCCGCAACCCGCTCACCTCGATCAAGATGCTGGTGCAGTCGGCTCTGGAAGGAGGGGGGCAGTCCGAACTGACCCAGGAGGATTTGCGCGTCATCGAGGGCGAGGTGCGTCGCATGGAGGGGTCGCTCCAGACGTTCCTCGCGTTCGCGCGGCCCGCTAAACCGGAGCGGGAGTCGGTCCAACTCAGCCGCATCCTCGCAGGCGTCCTCGGCCTGGTCCGCGGGCGGGCCGAGAAGCAGCGCGTCGCCGTGCGGGTGGACGTCCCCGACCGACCGGTCAGTCTGACGGCCGACGCGGGCCAACTCCAGCAGGTACTGGTGAACCTCGTGCTTAACGCACTCGACGCGATGCCGGGCGGCGGGACGCTGCGGCTGGCGGTGCGCGAGGGAGGCGGCCGCGTGGTCGTGGAGGTCGCGGACACCGGACCCGGGGTCGCTCGCGAGATGTTGCCGCGACTGTTCGAGCCGTTCGCCAGTAGCAAGGAGACCGGCCTGGGACTGGGTCTGGTCATCTCGCGGCGGATCGTCGAAGATCACGGCGGGACGATCGACGCGCGGAACAGTCCCGGCGGCGGGGCGAGCTTCTCCGTGACACTGCCGGCCGGCAACGGCCCCGGCGGGAGGTAACCCACCCGATGCCGACCCTCCTTGTGATTGACGACGAAGAGGCGATCCAGCACGCCTTCCGTCGTGCGTTTCACGGCGGGGAAATCGAGATCCGCGCGGCGGGAACCGCGGCCGAGGCATTGGAGCGCGTCGCGAGTGACCGGCCGGACGTTGTCGTACTCGACGTGCGCCTGCCGGACGCCTCGGGCCTCGAAACCTTCCGCCGAATCCAGGCGATTGACGCCCGCGTGCCCGTCATACTGGTGACCGGGCACGGCACGGCGGACCTCGCGATCGAGGCGATGAAGGAGGGCGCGTACGAGTACCTGCTCAAACCCCTGGAACTCGCTGAACTGCGCCACCTGGTCGACCGCGCCGTGCAGACGCGGCGGCTGATGACCGTCCCCGCGGGAATGCCCGAGGTCGAGTCGGCCCCCCCAGCCGCCGACCTGCTACTCGGACGCTGCGCCGCGATGCAAGACGTGTACAAGGCCATCGGCCGCGTCGCCCGACAGGACGTGACGGTTCTCGTCCGCGGCGAGAGCGGCACGGGCAAGGAACTCGTCGCCCGCGCCGTCTACCAGCACTCCAACCGCGCGGTGAGGCCCTTCCTGGCGATCAACTGCGCCGCGATCCCCGAGAACCTTCTGGAGAGCGAACTCTTCGGCCACGAGAAGGGCGCGTTCACGGGGGCGGAGCGCCGGCGGATCGGCAAGTTCGAGCAGGCCAACGGGGGGACGATCTTCCTGGACGAGGTCGGCGAGATGACGCCGCTGACGCAGGCCAAGATCCTCCGCGTGATCCAGGACCAGACGTTCGAGCGCGTCGGCGGGACCGAGACTGTCCGCACGGAGGTGCGGCTCATTGCCGCCACCAACGCCAACTTGGAGCAGATGGTGGAGGAGGGGCGGTTCCGCAAGGACCTCTACTTCCGGCTCAACGTCTTCGCCATCGCGTTGCCGCCGCTGCGGGAGCGCGATGGTGACCTCGACTTGTTGATCGACTACTTCACCCGCCTGTTCGGGCAGGAGTTGGGCAAGCCGGTCCGCGAGGTGGACCCGGCGGCGCTCGCCGCGCTCCGCGCGTACCCGTGGCCGGGCAACGTCCGCGAACTCCAAAGCGTGCTGAAGCAGACGCTCCTTCGCATGAGCGGGACGGCGGTGCTGCCGGACTTCCTTCCGGAGGCGGTCAGGCGCGGCCCTGCAGCCGCGGGCGGGGGGGCCGCGTCCGAAGCGCAAGCCCCTTCGGGGGCGTTCGACTGGGACGAGTTCGTCCGGTCGGGGATCGCCGCGAACACGGAGAACCTCTACGCGGAGTGCCTCGAGCGGATGGAGCGCGAGGTACTCGTCCGCGTGCTGCGGCACACCGGCGGGAACCAGCTCCAGGCCGCGCGCCTCCTCGGCATCACGCGGGGGAGCCTGCGGACAAAGATCCGCGCGCTGGGCATCAAGATCGACCGCGCGATCTGGTCGGACGACGAGCAGGGTGAATCCGGACCGGCCAGTTGAGGGGGAGGCCGCCCGGACCGCGCCCCGAAAACCCTCGCGGGGCGCGTACCCGCGCACGCCGCCGGCCCCGGCACGGCTCTTGCTTTGCGACGGAAGCCGCTCCCGTCCCAAGAGGTCCCCCGGTGGCCGATCACACCTCACCCTCGCCCACTCCCCCGCCACTCACGCCCGGACTGATGCCGAACCTGCGGCCCGACGCGACCGCCGGGTTCCTCGTCTTCCTGATCGCCATGCCCCTGTGCCTCGCGATCGCGCGGGCCTCCGGCTACCCGCCGATCGCCGGCATCTGGACCGCCGTCGTGGGCGGCGTCGTCTGCACCTTCATCAGTAACTCCCAGCTCACGATCAAGGGTCCGGCCGCCGGGCTGATCGTGATCGTGATCGGCGCGGTGACCGATCTCGGCAACGAGTTCGGTGCCGGCCTGTCGGACGCCGACAAGGCGGTCCTGGGGTACAAACTCGCCCTCGGCATCGGGGTGACCGCGGGGGTCATCCAGATCCTCTTCGGGTTGCTCCGGGCCGGGCGGCTGGCCGATTTCTTCCCCCTCACTCCGGTCCACGGGATGCTCGCCTCGATCGGCCTGGTCATCATCGCGAAGCAGGTCTACGAGGTGGTCGGGGCCGCGCCGGACAAGGGGGCCGGCCCGCTGGAGTTGTTCGCTGGGCTCCCGGCCGCCCTCGGCCGGATCAACCCCGAGATCGCGATCATCGGCTGCGTGAGCCTGCTCGTCCTGTTCGGCATTCCGCTGTTGCGGAGCAGGTGGGTCAAGCGGGTCCCGGCCCAGTTGATCGTCCTGGTCGCGGCCGTCGGCCTCGGCGTCGCCTTCGACCTCGAGCACCGGCACACGTACCTGTTCCCGGACAGTTTTTTCGACCCGGGCCACCGGTCCGTGTACGAGGTCGGGCCGCGGTTCCTGGTGGACATGCCGGAAGTTCTGAAGGATGCCGGGCCGGCGTTCGCCCTGCCCGACCTCCGCGGCGTCGCGACCGCGACGGGCCTCCAGTACGTCCTCCTCTTCTGCCTGATCGGGAGCCTGGAGTCGCTTCTGAGTGCCAAGGCGATCGAGTTGGTGGACCCCTGGCGGCGCAAGACGAACTTCGACCGCGACCTTCTGGCCGTCGGGGTCGCGAACACCCTCGCGTCGGCCGTCGGCGCGCTGCCGATGATCTCCGAGATCGTCCGGAGCAGGGCAAACATCGACAACGGCGCGCGGACGCGGAACGCCAACCTCTTCCACGGGCTGTTCCTGCTCGCCTTCGTCCTCCTGTTCCCCAACCTGATCCACCAAATCCCCCTCGCCGCCCTGGCGGCGATGCTCGTCTACACCGGGTTCCGGCTGGCCTCGCCCCGCGAGTTCGTCCGCACCTACAGGCTGGGCAGCGAGCAGTTCGTCGTCTTTGTCGGCACGATCGTCGTCACCCTGGCCACCGACCTCCTGATCGGGATCGCGGCCGGGATGGCACTGGAGATTGCCTTCCATCTGCGGCACGGGTGCTCCGTCGGCGGGTTACTCCGGTCGGACGTGGAGGTGGTCCCCGAGGGGGACAGGATGGTCGTGCTGGTGGTGAAGCGGGCGGCCGTATTCTCCAACTGGCTCGGGGTGCGGGCGGCCGTCTTGCGCGAGGCCGAGGGGCGGGACGAGGTCGTCATCGACCTGACCCACACCCGGCTCGTGGACCACAGTGTGATGGAGAAGTTGCACCAGTTGGAGGAAGACTTCGCCCACGCCGGCAAGCGGCTGAAGGTGATCGGGCTGGAAGAACACACGCCGCTGTCGGACCACCCGCACGCCGCGCGCAAGAACGCCAACGGCAAGACGGCGCCAACCGCCGCGTGAATGGGTGGGGCGGACTGCGGTTCCCGCGACCCGATCCCTGCAGCGGGCGAGTACCGACTGCGAGGGACGCGGCTTCGGAGATTGGGAACTCGCAGTCCGGTACAGTTTCAGCGACCTGTCGAACAAGGCGACGCAGGCGGGCCGACTCGGAAGCGTGGCGGTCGGCCTGAACTGGCATCTCAACGCCAACGCCAAGCTCCAGTTCAACTCCGACTCCGCGAACTGCGGGCACACCGCCAACACCGCGCAGGGCCACGTCCACGGCTTCGGCATCCGAAGCGCCTTCGACTTCCGACCCGTCCTTTCCGGTCCTTATTCCGCAGCCGGCAGAATCGGCAACCGATGCCCGAGAGGGCCGGGTGCCGGGGGTTGGCTCACGCCGTTGCGGGGCCGTCAGCGTCGAAGGTTCCGCGCCGGCGGCGGGCAACCGCTTCGGCGCCGGCGTCGCCGGTGCGCGGCTGGGCAACGGACCGCCGGAGTGAGGATCGACGGGGGGCGTCGGACAACGCCGTCGTGAGCAACATCGTCGCGTTCAACCTCGGCGAGGGCATCTCCGTCGATCCCGGCTCGGGGAACACCGTGCTGGACAACCTCCTCGTCGAGAATGGCGACCAAGGGTAACCTGAATGATGATGTGAATGCCCACGGCACAGCCCGCTGTAGCGTGAAGTCGGGAACCGGTCAGCAGCCCGAAGCCCACGACTCTTGCGATCGTCCCGACGGATATCGCCGGTGCCTCCCCCTGCTCTGGGCGCTGCCGCTGCGGGCCGAGGGCCCGGCTGCCGAGGGGTGAGGTCGGAGTCAGTAGCGCTCCTTCCGTCTGCGCGGTGGGATTGGACCCGTACAACAAGGCTCGTCCGCCCGGCATTTGCGAGGTGCCGTATGGGCCTGAGACTGCTCGTCGTCGAGGACAAGGACGACTTCGCCGACTTCGTCGTGCGCGGGCTTCGGGAGGAGGGCCTGACCGCCGAGCGGGCGGCCGACGCCCCGGCCGCGTGGCACGCCCTCACCACAGCCGACTGGGACGTCGTGCTGCTCGACCGAGGCCTGCCCGGCGGGGACGGACTGGACCTCTTGAAGCGGTTACGCGCCGAGGGGCACGCCACGCCAGTCCTAATGCTCACCGCGCGGGATGCCGTCCCCGACCGCGTCGCCGGCCTCGACGCCGGGGCCGACGACTACCTCACCAAGCCCTTCTCCTTCGATGAACTCCTCGCCCGCGTCCGGGCGCTCACCCGCCGCCCCGCGCCGACCACAGGCACGGTCCTGACCCACGCCGACCTCCGCGTCGACCTCGCCACCCAGCGCGCCGAGCGTGACGGGCACCGGCTCGACCTGACCGCCAAGGAGTACGCCCTACTCGTGTTCTTCCTGCGCCACCCGGTGCAGGTGCTCACCCGCACACGGATCTACGAGCACGTTTGGGACGAGCGGTACGACGGGATCTCCAACACCCTCGAAGTACACGTCAAGGACTTGCGGCGAAAACTGGAGGCCCACGGCCCGCGTCTGATCCACACCCTCCGCAACCGCGGTTATCGCTTCTCGGTCGAGGAGGAGCCGTGAGCCTCACCACCCGCCTGCTCGTCTTCTCCCAGGCCGCGCTCGCCGCCATTCTCCTCGTCTTCTGCGCGACGCTCTATACCGCCGCGCGGTGGTATGTCCACCGCCAGGCCGCCGAGGCCTCCGAACGCGCCGCCGCGACGCTGGTCGCGTCGGTGGACATCGAGCCAGACTCGGTCGAGTGGGAGCCGTCGGACCGGGACGTGGCGCTCGGTCCCGCTCCGCTCGGCGGGACGGTGTACTGGTATATCACCGACGCCCGGGGCAACCTTGTGGACCGCTCACCCGCGTTCGGGACCGGGGAGTTGGCCGCCGCCGCGGGCGACGGGACGGAACAGCCCGCCGCCGAGGGGTGGGTCGCGTTGAGGCGACTCGTCCACCCGCCCGGCGCGGCAGGGGCGCTGCTCACGCGGGACCGGACGGCGGAGGAGGTCGAGAAGGGGGAGTACCCGGCGCTGGTCTTCACCGCCGGGGTGCGGACCGGGCCGCTGCGCACGGCGCTCAACACCTTGGCCATCGGTCTGGCGGGTGTGTCGCTGACGGTATGGCTGGCCGCCCTGGCGGCCGGCCGGTGGGTGTGCCGGCGGGCGCTGCGGCCGGTCGCCGCGATGGCCGAGGCGGCGAGAGAGATGAGGGCCGACGACACCGGCTCCCGCCTTCCGCCCCCGGGCGCGCGGGGCGAGTTGGAGGAACTGCACGCCGCTATCAATGGCATGCTGGGGCGGCTCCACGCGGCCCTCGGGCGGGAGCGGCGGTTCACGGCCGAGGCGTCCCACCAGCTCCGCACCCCGCTCGGCACCATCCTCGGGCAGATCGAGGTCGCCCTCCGCCGGCCGAGGCCCCCGGAGGAGTACGAGCGGGTGCTGGGCGTGGTCCGCCGGCAGGCGACCGACCTGACTCGGAGCGTCGAGGCGCTCCTGTTCCTCGCCCGGTCCGACGCCGACGCCCCGCCGCCCCCGACCGAGCCGGTCGATCTGCAGGAGTGGCTGCCGGAGTTCCTCACCACCCTCGCGGGCCACCCTCGACACGCCGACATCGCGTTCCGGCCCGACACGGGCGCGGCGTTGCGGGTCGAGGTCCACCCGCCGCTCTTGCGGGAACTGGTCGGGAACCTGATTGACAATGCGCTGAAGTACAGCCCGCCCGGTACCGCGGTCGTGGTCCGCGCCGGGACCGAAGACGGGAGCGTCGTGCTGTCGGTCGAGGACCGCGGCACCGGCATTCCCCCGGCCGACCTCCCGCACATGTTCGAGCCGTTCTTCCGGTCCGCGACGGCGACAGGGATTCCCGGGTCGGGCCTCGGGCTCGCGGTGGCCGCCCGCGTCGCCGCGGCCTTCGGCGGGCGAGTCGCGGCCGAGAACCGCCCGGACGGCGGCTCGCGGTTCACCGTGGCCCTGCCCGCCCGCGTAGATGAAGCGGACTTTATCCCGGCTTCATCGAGCCATTAGCCCTCCGCGCTACCCTGCATCATGAACGCCGGGCGGCGGCCGCAATACGTGGCCGACCCGGCGGCAGGAGGGTAGCCATGATGTTTCACCCTGAGCGGTACCTCGCGTTCGGGTTGTTACTGCTTCTCTTCTCGGTCGTCGCGCCTCCAGTCGCGGACTGGCTGCGTGCCAACTACCAACTCCCGCCGGGTTACGGGGCCGAGGGTGACCGACAGCGTGCCTACCACATACCCGCGACCGCCGACAGGTGGCGCGGCCCACACCTACCCGGACCCGTCCGGAAGGCTGTGGAATCGCAGTCGGCGGGGTCCGATGCGAACTGGGTCAAGGAGACCGTCGAAGACGGGGCGTGGGTCTACGAACTTCACGTCCTCAAGGAGGACAAGTGGTCGGTCATCCGCATCGCCCCGAACGGGAACTTGCTTCCTCCGAACACCCGCGACTCGAATCCCGGCACCGCACTCGGAGCGGGCGGGTGACTCACCCGCCGGACCCTGGGCATTCCGGACGGCCCCATGAGCACCCGATCGAGCCTGTTCCGGGTCTGCCGGTTAGCGGCAACCCGGGGGACACCGGCGTCGAGGTCGTTATCGTGCCAGTGTGGTCGTCTGGCGGCCAGTTGTCCTCGGCTCGGAACGGATCGTCTCTTCACGAAACGAGCGAGCGCACTCCCTTTCTGCACTCACGAGCGGTGGAACCAAATCGGATCAAAATCAGGGAACAAAGCTCCATGCGGGCCGGGATTCGGGGATTGGGCGACACGTTTACTGGCTACTGAATCTGACTTCGCACGATTACAGCGCAGCGCTGTGCACACAATCAATCGCATTGGCGCGGGGGTTGCATTCCCCCTAACGCATTCTCGCCGGTCGCATGCTTGTTTGTCACCAGCATGCCTGCGGCATGGACGGGCGCGCCCGAACATTCCCACCGCGGTACCGCGACACCGCGACCGTTACTAGTCCGCAGGTCCGCCGTCCACCTGGCTTGCTGTACCGGCTCTAGAGTCGCCGCTGACCGGCCGTGCTGCCGGTCGGCTCTGCACTGGGAGACCACCCCGATCGACCCCGACACTCAGACCGCCGCCGCGCCGCGTGCCTTGGCCGAGTCGTCGGACGACAAGATGGCGGCGGCGTTCTCGACCCTCCTCGGGATGACCCTGAGTCGTGGAGCTCGCGCTCGGGCCACGGACCACGCCGGTACCCGCCCGGAGCCTCACAATCAGCGAGTCCTGGCGTCGAGCCAGGCCACGAAACGGTTGTCGTCCGACGAGATGGGGTGGCGTCGGGAACGGCACCTGCCCTGGCTCGGCGCCCGGGCCGATGGTGCCGCCACGGGCTCCGACTCGACCCTTCCCGTTGCGCGGGTGGGACCTGGAGCGGGGCAACGGGTTGGGATGCTGGGCCACGACGAGTCCACCGACCCGACCTGGTACGCCGGTGCACTGCACCGGCGAACCAGAGATGACCCCGCCGCGCCTGAGGCAGGGTCGATTCGACGTCCGCAGCCTGCGACTGGTGCGCTGAACAAGTAGCGACAACCAACGAGCGAGTGAAGAACTCTATGAAAGCCTCTCGGATCTCGGCACTCATCCTAGCGCTGACCTCACTGGCTCTTCCCGCTTGCCAGGGCACGCACGCGGAGGAGCACTCCCACCAGAAACATCATCCGATCGTGGTCACCAGCCCGCTGGCAAAGGACGTCATCATCACCCAGCCGTACGTCTGCCAGATCCACTCGCGTCGCCACATCGAAGTCAAGGCTCTGGAGGAAGGGTATCTCGAGGCGATCACGGTCAAGGAAGGACAGGCGGTGAAAGAGGGCGATGTGCTGTTCCGGGTCATACCGGCCCTGTACAAGGCGAAGTGGGACGCCGAGGTGGCCGAGGCTGAGTTCGCGCGAGTGGAGTACGAGCAAACTAAGAAGTTGGCGACGGGCGATCGGCCGGTGGTCTCTCAGACCGAAGTGACACTGTACCAGGCCAAACTGGCCAAGGCTCAGGCCAAGGCCAAGTTGGCGGAGGTTGAATTCGGGTTCACCGAGGTCAAGGCCCAGTTCGACGGCATCATCGACCGCCTTCACCAGCAGCAGGGCAGTCTAGTGGGGAAGGGCGACCTCCTCACGACCCTATCCGACAACCAGGTAATGTGGGTGTATTTCAACGTCCCCGAGGCCCGCTACTTCGAGTTCAACAACGGCCGGGGGAAGAGCACGGGCGATTCGCGCCTCGAACTCGTGGATTCTCGAATCGAACTCAGGCTGGCGGACGGCAACAAGTTTAAGCACAGCCCCGGCAACGCCGTCACCGTCGAGGGGAAGTTCAACAACGAGACTGGGAACATCGCCTTCCGCGCGGACTTCCCGAACCCGGACGGCCTCCTGCGCCACGGCCAGACGGGCACCGTGTTGATCCACCGGGCGATGAAGAACGCCATCGTCATCCCGCAGCGGGCCACGTTCGAGGTTCTCGACAAGCAGTACGTCTGGGTCGTCGGCGAGGATCACGTGGTGCGCCAGCGTCCGATCACCGTCCAGCACGAACTGGAGGACATCTACGTCGTCCAGAGCGGAATTGACGTGAAGGACAAGATCATCCTCGATGGGGTCCGGCAGGTTCGCGACGGGGACAAGGTGGAGTACGAGTTCCGGCAGCCGGAAGAGGCCCTGGCGCACCAAAAGTACCACGCGGAGTAGCGGCCCTTCCCTTCCCCCCCGCGGAACCCAGGAAGATCTTTCCGGAACATGTTCACCAAAATCCTCTATAGGCCGGCACTAGCGATCGTAATCTCCATCATCCTCCTGTTTCTGGGAGTGTTGGGGGTCAAGACCCTTCCGATCGCACAGTTTCCCAACATCGCGCCGCCGACTGTTTACGTCTCCATTGCCTATCCCGGCGCCAGTGCCAACGTTCTGGTCGATTCGGTCCTGATTCCGCTGGAGCAATCCATCAACGGCGTGCAGGGCATGCGCTACATGGTCTCCGACGCCACCAGTGCCGGCGAGGCCACGATCCGGATCTTCTTCGAGCCGGGCACGGACCCGAACATCAACGTCGTGAACGTGCAAAACCGGATCAACATCATGCTGAGCCGACTTCCGCCCCTGGTGGTGCGGGAGGGCATCCTCGTCAGCCAAGTCGTGCCGAGCATGCTGATGTACGTGAACATCTACAGCACGGACCCGAACGCCGACCAGAAAGACCTTTACAATTTCGCCAACGTCTACGTCATGCCCCGCATCAAGCGGATCCAGGGCATGGGTCTCCCGTGGAATCTCGGCAACCGATCCTACGCGATGCGGATCTGGCTGAACCCCGAGCGCATGCGAGCCCACAACATCTCCGTCGAAGACGTCATGAAGGCCCTTGCGGAGCAGAGCATCATCGGTTCGCCCGGCCGGCTCGGTCAGGCCACAGGGATGACCTCGCAGTCGAAAGAGTACGTCCTGACCTACATCGGGCGGTTTAACAAGGCGGAGCAGTACGGGAACATAATTCTGAGGGCCAACCCGAACGGCGAAATCCTGCGGCTCAAGGACGTCTGCGTCCCCCCCAAAGACCAGCCGGAGTACGCGGTGAGTGTGCACACACCCGGCGGTGACGGCAAACAAATGCCGCTCCCGGCCGGGGTTGGGCACGAGGACAAGACCAAAGGCAAAAAGCAGCACGACGGCATCGAGCTCGGCTCGGAGTTCTTCGACATTTACTCGGACATCAACGGCCACCCGGCGGCGTCCATCGTCCTCAAACAGGCCCCGGGTTCCAACGCCGCCAAGGTCATTGAGGAAATCAAGAAGGAACTTGAAGCGATCAAGAAAGAGTCATTTCCTCCCGGGATGGACTACGAACTCGCGTACGACGTTTCCCGTTTTCTGGATGCGTCCATCGAAAAGGTGCTGCATACGCTGCTTGAGGCGTTCATTTTGGTGTCTCTGGTCGTTTACATGTTCCTCGGAGACTTGCGGTCCACGCTGATCCCGACCCTCGCGGTCCCGGTGTCGCTGGTCGGAACCTTCTTCTTCTTGCAGTCGATGGGCCTGTCGATCAACCTGATCACGCTGTTCGCAATGGTGCTGGCGATCGGGGTGGTGGTGGACGACGCGATCGTGGTCGTCGAGGCCGTACATGCCAAGATGGCTGCGAAACACCTGTCGCCTTACCAGGCGACCCTGGAAGTGCTTCACGAGATCTCAGGCGCGATCATCGCCATCACCCTAGTGATGACGTCAGTCTTCGTTCCGGTGACGTTCATCCCCGGGCCGGTCGGCCAGTTCTACCGTCAGTTCGGCCTCACGATGGCCACGTCCATCATCCTCTCCGGTCTGGTGGCCCTGACGCTGACGCCCGTGCTCTGTGCGATGATTCTCCAACCCCACGAGCACGGCCACAGCCACCCGGGCCAGGTGAGAAAGCGTCGCGGACTGGGCGTCGTTGTGGTGTATGCTGTCGGCGGATTGCTAGTCCTGGGTGGGATAACTTACCTGGCATATCATTTGTGGGGACCAGTTGGTTTCCTGTTCATTCTCCTGCCCTTCGTGCGTAGTCCCTTCGACCGCGCCGTCGAGAAGGTCACCGGCGGTTACGCCGCGATCCTCCGACGGATCGTCACACGCCGCACGCTGAGCATGGGCGTCATCGGGGGCTTTGCCGCGGGCGTTGTGCTCGTCAACACTCAACTCCCGACCGGTTTCATCCCGGGCGAGGACCAGGGCATCATCTACGCAGTCCTCCAGACGCCCGCGGGTTCCACGCTCGAGTACACCAACTCCAAGTCCCTGGAACTGGAGCACGTCGCCCGGGAACTCGAAGAAGTCCGCTCGGTCACTTCCCTTGCCGGGTACGAGGTTTTGACGGAAGGCCGGGGTTCGAACGCGGGCACCTGCATCATCAACCTGAAGGACTGGTCCGAGCGCAAGCGGACCGCGCGCCAGATCATTGAGGAGCTCGAGGAAAAGTGCCGCCGGATGGCCGACGTCAAGCTCGAGTTCTTCGAGCCGCCGGCGGTTCCGGGCTTCGGCGCCGCCGGCGGGTTCTCCATGCGGATCCTGGACAAGACCCAATCGAGCACGGCCGACTACAAGCGATTGGGAGAAGTGACCGACAAGTTCATGGAAGCCCTGTCAAAACGCAAGGAAGTGAAGAACCTGTTCACCTTCTACACCGCCGACTACCCGCAGTACGAACTGATCATCAACAACGACATCCTATACCAGAAGGGGCTGACGACGGCAACGGTGCTGGACAACCTCAACATCCAGGTCGGCAGCACCTACGAGCAGGGCTTCATTCTCTTCAACCAGTTCTACAAGGTCTACGTCCAGGCGTGGCCGGAGTTCCGGCGGATGCCCGAGGACCTGAACAACATGTTCGTCAAGAACGAGAAGGGAGAGATGGTCCCCTATTCCTCATTCATGGCGATCAAAAAGAAGCAGGGCTTGAACGAGATTACCCGCTATAACCTGTATCCGTCCGCCGCCATTCAAGGCGTCCCGGCTCCCGGCTACAGTAGCGGTCAGGCCCTCAAGGCGATCCAGGAGGTCTCTAAAGAGACCCTGCCTCCCGGTTACGGACTCGGCTGGGAAGGCATCTCGTACGACGAGGCGCAGCCGGGCGTCGAGATCCCCGTTCCAGGGTTGGGGCAGATCGAGGTCAGCCCGGCGGTCATCATCTTCCTGATCGTCGTCGCCTTCGTTTATCTCGTGCTGGTCGGGCAGTACGAGAGCTTCATCATCCCGCTGGCCGTGATCCTCTCGCTGCCGGTCGGCGTCTTCGGATCCTTCTTCTTCCTGAAGGCCCTGGGACTGGCCAACGACGTCTACGCCCAGATCGGTCTGATCATGCTGATCGGTCTGCTCGGCAAGAACGCGATTCTGATCGTCGAATTCGCGGTGCAACGCCGCCGGGAGGGCCTGCCCCTCGAGGATGCTGCCGTCGAGGGCGGGAAACTGCGATTCCGGCCGATCCAGATGACGTCCTTCGCCTTCATCGCCGGCCTCACCCCGCTGGTCTTTGCCACCGGCGCCGGGGCGATCGGAAACCGCACCATTGGCACCACGGGAGCCGGCGGCATGCTCTTGGGAACTGTGCTCGGGGTTATGGTCATTCCGGGCCTGTACTACGTCTTCGGCAAGATTGCCGACGGGCGCAAGCTCCTCAAGCACGAGACGGATGAACCTCTCAGCGAATTATTCGAACACCATCCGTTAGCACCGAGCGACAGCGACGGCGACAACTCACCGCCAGCTGCCGATACCGCCGCCCCGCTGCACCCCGAACACCCGATAGGAGAAGACGAAGGGGCCTTACCGGAAGCCACCGAAATCCCTCCCGACGCCCCGTCGAATCCCGAACACGAGGCGGGCCGGGGCGAATCTTGACGAGTTGGCGGACTCTGCCGGAGCACCTCTCGGATTGTCACTTGTGGGGCCGAGAGACCTCTGCGACGTCTGTGCGGTGCGTCCGCGAGTGGTCTGGAAGGCATCGATCCCGACCGCGTGCCGAAGATTCGGAATATGCCGATCATATCGACTGTGCCGGGTGTACCGGGATTGCCGATCAGAGAACCGATATGCCGGCGAGCGCCGTCTCCTCAAGGACGAGGCAGATGTATCCCTCGGTAAGATTCGCGAGCGCCCAGCACCGGAAGCGCGTGATCGCGAGAGCGATCACTTGCGGCCTGCTGCTCGTTCTGCCGTCTTGTCACATCCCCAATCTCCGTCAGGCGGAGATTGGACTCGGCCTGCCGGCAAGTTTCAACGGAACGACCAGTTCCGAAAACTCGGCCCAGCTTCGGGTGGACGAGTTTTACAATGACCCCGTTCTGACGGGATTGGTCTGCCAGGCACTGGCCACCAATCAGGAGTTGAAGATCTTGGAGGAGGAAGTCCAGGTCGCCGGCGCCGAGATCCGGTCGCGGCGAGGGGCCTTCCTCCCGCTCGTCGGTCTCCGGGCCGGTGCGGGTTGGGACAGGAACAGCGCCTTCACGCCGCTGGGGGCCGCTGAGAAAGAACTTGAATATCGCCCGGGCAAGCACTTTCCCGCGACGCCGGGTGACTCCCTGCTGGGCCTCAACTTCTTCATACCGCTCGACATTTGGCGGGAGCTGCGGAACGCCCGGGACGCGGCGGTGCAGCGCTACCACGCGGCGATCGAGAGGCGGAGCGACTTCGTGACCCGGATGGTCGCGGATATCGCCGAGAATTATTACGTGCTGATGGCGCTCGACAAACGGCTCGAGACCCTGGACCAGACTATCGCGCTTCAGGAGCAAAGCCTCAAGGTCGCGAAAGCCAATTTCGACGCGGGCCGCGGCACCGAGTTGCCCGTCCAACGCTTCCAGGCCGAGGTCCGCAAGAACCAGAGCGAAAAGTTGCTCGTGCAACAGGAAATCGTCGAGGCCGAGAACCGGATCAACTTCCTCGCCGGTCGCGTCCCGCAGCCTGTCGCACGCAACTCTGCGGGATTCTTTGAGCTGAACGTTAACACGCTGAACGTGGGAGTACCCGCGCAGCTACTTCTGAACCGACCCGACATCCGTCAGGCCGAGCGCGAGGTCGCGGCCGCGGGGCTCGACGTGAAGGTCGCCCGGGCGAACTTCTTTCCGCGGCTGGACATCTCGGGCGTCGTCGGCTACCAGGCTTTCAACCCGAGATACCTGTTCAACCCGGAAGCCTTCGTTCTCAATGCCGCCGGCGAATTGACTGCGCCGTTGATCAACAAGGCCGCGATCCGGGCGGACTACCTCGCCGCGAACGCGAGGCAACTGGAGAGTGTCTACAACTACCAGCGCGTGATCCTCAACGCCTTCACCGAGGTGATTAACCGGCTGGCCGCGGTCCAGAACTACAGTCGCAGCATCGAGATCAAGAGGCAGCAACTTGCAGCGCTCGAGTCCTCGGTCGATATCGCCACCAAACTGTTTCAGGCCGCCCGGGTCGAATACATCGAGGTACTCTTCGCCCAGCGCGACCTCTTGGAGGCGCGAACGGTCTTGATCGACACCAAGAGGCGGCAACTGTCCGCCGTGGTGAACGCCTACCAAGCCCTCGGCGGCGGCTCCGTGGTGTCCTGTCCGCCTCAAGACCAGCACCCCGACGCGCCCGCGCCGCAGCGACTCCCCGAGGTCGAGCCGATGCCCCCGCCGCACCTGATCAAGGACGCGCCCGAGCCGCGACCGGCGAACGACCTGCCCGCGCTGCCGCGGTTGCCCGAGGGCGGGCGGTTGCCGACGCCGAAGGAGCCGGTGGGGCCGTGAGCGAGATGGCAGCAGCGGCGGAGCTTTGACACCACACTGGCGGGAG
>DATLIF010000655.1:0-10162 GCA_035539575.1 Fimbriiglobus sp.
GCGAGGCTCCTGCCGAGCCGTGGGAGCCCAGGCTCGGCAGGAGCCTCGCCCTCCCACCGATACGAGGAACCTGAACCCGGTCTTGAGCAGGTTCGGGTGGGTGTGGCGTTCGGTGGGCGGTCCCGACTCGGAGAGTCGGGCTACGACGTAGCCCGACTCTCCGAGTCGGGTCGCCACAGGAACCCAAAACTCGCGCTACTTCGACTCCAGTAGCGACCGCGACTGGGCTATCTGGTCGTCGATCTGCTTCCAGAGCAACTCGCGGTTGGACTTGTCCTGGGCGACCACCTCGTTCATCTTCGCCTGGACTTCAGGGACGTTCGTCCAGACGAGGTTCGGCCCGGAGAACATGCCCCAGCCCCACGGGGACCAGCCCGACCGGGCCTCGTAGTAGTACGCCTGCGACTTCAGCTTGTTGAGGTCCACCGGCACGCCGCGCATCGACGCGGCCACCGCCCGCAGCCGGGACGAGACCTCCTGTCCCATCGTGAGTACCGCCGGCTTCACGCCGCGTGGGTCCAGGTGCTCGATCCGGCCGGCCGCCGCGTCGTGCCAGAGGGCGGTCTTCTCCGGTTTGGAGCCGGCCCGCGCCTTGCGCACGTCATCGACGATCTTGCGGAGGGTGTCGAGATACCACTGCGTCGCCTCGGCGGTCGGTGCGGTGGCCTCCGGGGCAGGCCCGCGGGCCTGCGGGAAGGCGAACAGCCCGAGGACGCGGGTCAGCGACTCCGGGGCGAGCGTGCCAGAGAGGTAGAACGAATCGACGGTGACGGTCGGCTCCCAGCTTGCCAGCTCCGGCAGGGAGGCGCCGCTGTTCTCGACCATCTCCAGCAGCGCGTCCTTGAGCACCGCCTGGAGGGGGAGCGGGTTGGTCCCGAAGTCGAACCGGAGGACCGCCCGGACGCGGTCGGTCGCCCGGGCGGTGAGCGTCACGCCGCGCAGGCTGACCATCAGCCGGGCGAACGCGGCCGGGTCCGCGTTCCGGCGGACCAGCGACGGCATCGCGCCGGCTGCCGCCTTGGCCGCGGCCGGCGCGACCGAATCGGTCAGGTCCGCGGCGATGACGACGTGCTGGTTCTGAATGCGTCGCGCGGCAGCGGTGAGGTATCGGCCGGCCGGAGCGGGCTTCTCCTCCTTGCCGTGGCGGACCCAGTCGGCCAGGGCCGGGCGGTTGTCCGGGTAGAAAACGAGCCAGCGGTTCGCGGCCGGCGAGGCGAAGTAGACGCCGCGGGGCGAGTGGACGACCGCCAGCCCGGCGACCTCGTCCGGCTCGCCTCGCTCGCGGGCGGCCACGTCCGCGAGCGGCGGCGGCGACGGGGCGTCCACGACGGCCGCCTTCCACACCCGGTGGCCGGCCTGGAGGTTCACCTGGCCGGCGATCAGCACCCGCTCGGCGCCCGGCGGCAGCACGCCGGACCCGTCGCGGTATCGCTCATCTACCTTGACCGCCCAGCCGGCCTTCTGCCCGACCGGGCTGCCGGTCAGGCCAGCCACGTCCACGAGTACGAGCGTGTTGGCCGTCGGCGGGACGGCCTTCATCAACTCGTCGAACGGCCCGGCGAGTGCGGGGCCGGAGGAGATTGTCAGGAGGACGGCGAGCGGTCCGAAGTGGCGCATGGCAACCCCCTGAAGAGGTAAGTTCGACCGGCTACTACTTCCCCTGGCCGCCGGGCAGCAGCACCCGCTCGATGAACGTGGTGTCCACCGTGCCGTTCTGGAACTCGGCGGTGTTCATGATCTCCTGGTGCAGCGGGATCGTCGTGTGGATACCCTCGACGACGAACTCCCGCAGCGCGCGTCTCATGGCCGCGATCGCCTCGGCCCGCGTCGGTTGGTGGACGAGCAGTTTGGCCACCATGCTGTCGTAGTTCGGCGGTACCCGGTAACCGCCGACGACGTGCGTGTCCAGCCGCACGCCGGGGCCGCCGGGCGGCTGCCAGCGGACGATCGTCCCCGGCGACGGGCGGAAGTCCTGGGCCGGGTCCTCGGCGTTGATCCGGCACTCGATCGCCGCCCCGCTGTGAACGATGTCTCGCTGCCGGAACGGCAGCTTCTCGCCGGCCGCGACGCGGATCTGCTCGCGGATCAGGTCCACCCCGGTGACCAGCTCCGTGACCGGGTGCTCGACCTGGATGCGGGCGTTGACCTCGATGAAGTAATAGTTGTTGTCCCGGTCCACCAGGAACTCGACCGTCCCGGCCGAGTAGTAGTTGGCCGCCTTCACGAGGCGCACGGCGGCGTCGCAGATGGCGTCGCGGACCTTGGGCGGCAGGTTCGGGGCAGGGGACTCCTCGACCAGCTTCTGGTGGCGGCGCTGCAGCGAGCAGTCGCGCTCGTAGAGGTGGACGGCGTTGCCGTGCTTGTCGGCGAGGATCTGGACCTCGATGTGCCGAGGCTGCTCCAGGTACTTCTCCAGGTAGACGCTGCCGTCCTTGAACGCGGCCTCGGCCTCCTGCCGGGCCTGGGCCAGCCCGCTGATGAGGCTGATGTCGTTGCGGGCGACGCGCATGCCACGGCCGCCGCCGCCGGCCGCCGCCTTGATGAGCACCGGGTAGCCGGCCTTCGCGGCGAACGCCAGCGCCTCCTCGTCCTTGACCACGATCCCGTCGCTGCCGGGGACGACCGGCACCTTGGCCTTCTTGGCAAGCTGCTTGGCCTGGTCCTTGTTCCCGACCTGCCGCATGGCTGCCTCGGGCGGGCCGATGAACTCGATCTTGCAGGTGCGGCAGACCTCGGCGAAGTGGGCGTTCTCGGACAGGAAGCCGTAACCGGGGTGGATGGCGTCGGCGTTGACGAGTTCCGCGGCGGCGATGATCCGCTCGACGCGCAGGTAGCTGTCGGCGGCCGGCCCCGGCCCGATGCAGATGGCCCGGTCCGCCTGCCGCAGGTACGGGGCGCCGCGGTCGGCCTCGGAGTAGACGACCGCGGCCTCGATGCCGAGGTCGCGGCACGCCCGGATCACCCGCAGGGCAATCTCGCCCCGGTTCGCCACCAAGATCCGCTGGAACATCGGATAAATCCCAAGTCGTCAGGTCGTCAAGTCGTCAGGTCATCAAGTCGAAAGCCAGAGCCCCGACGCCCGTGGGGGATGGGCGTCGTTGTATGGCCGACGGGTCTCGACTTGAAGACTTGACGACTTGACGACTCAAGCGGAGGTATCGACGCGGAACAGGACCTGCCCGAAGTCCACCGGGTCGCCGTTCTTGACGCAGACCTCGGCGACCGTCCCGGCGATGTCGGCCTTGATCTCGTTGAAGATCTTCATGGCCTCGATCAGGCAGACGGTGGTGTCCGGCTTGAGCCGGGCGCCGACCTTGACGAAGTCGTCCTTGTCCGGCTTGGGTCGGGAGTAGAAGGTGCCGACCATCTCCGACTTGATCTCGTGATACTTCTTGCCGGCAGGCGCCGGGTCGGGGTGCCCCGGGTTGGCCGGCGCGGCGGGGTAGTGGGCCGGCGGCGGGTAGGCGGGAGTCAGGACCGGGGCCGGGCCGGCCTTGCGGAGGCGGATCGTCTGTCCCCCCTCGCGCAAGGCGATCTCGGTCAGGTCGTGCTGGGCCATCAGCCCGATCAGGTGCTCGATCGTCTGGACGTCGAACGGGCGTCGCGCGCCCGGGTTCGGGTCGGTGGCCACCGCTGTCCCTCGGGGTGCCGGTGTGAACGACGGCGCCGGGCGAGCCCCGGCGGTCCGGTCATTCTATGGCGCCGGGGTCGTGCGGCAGGTTGGTCAGCCGAACACACCCTTCGCGGGTGACCAGGAAGTCGTCCTCCAGCCGGACCCCGCCCCAGTCGGGCAGGTAGATACCCGGCTCGATGGTAACCACCATCCCGATCGCCAGGACGTCCGGGGAGTTGGCCCGGATCCGCGGGGCCTCGTGGATCTCCAGCCCGATCCCGTGCCCGGTCCCGTGGGTGAAGTGGTCGGCGTACCCCGCGTCGGAGATGACCTGCCGGGCGGCCGCGTCCACCTCCGCGGCCGGCACGCCGTCGCGGATCGTCGCCACCGCCGCCTCCTGGGCTGAGCGGACCAGCTCGTAGATCTCGTCAAAGACGTACCCGACGCGCTCCGCCTTGTTGCGGCGGGTCGGGGCGGTGCCGAACGGCGAGCGGAAGGTGCGGGTCATGTCCGACTTGTACCCCAGGTCCGCACCCCAGTCCACCAGCAGCTTGCTGCCGTCGCCGAGCTGGCGGTCGGTCGGCGGGGCGTGCGGCAGGGCGCCGCGCTCGCCGACGGCCACGATCGGCGGGAACGGGCACGACCGCCCGCCGGCCCGGCGGACGTAGCTCTCGATCGCGTCGGACATGTCCTTCTCGGTGTCCGCCTCGCGGAGCATCGACTTGAACATGACGAACGCCCGCTCGGCGGCCTTGACGGCGGCCCGGATCTGCTCCACCTCGGACGGATCCTTCAGCGCCCGCAGGGCCTCGACACGGCCGCGCACCGGCGCGAACGACAGCTTCGCCCCCGCCTCCTGGAGGTCCGCCATCAGGCCCAGGGTGGCGTGGTCGGCCTCCAGCCCGACGGCCTTGGCCCCGGTCTTCGTCAGCACCTCGACCGCCGCAGCGACCGTAGTCTGGTCGTGCGGGCGGATGTGGACTTCCAGCCCGGGGCACTCCTCCTTGATCTGCTCGTCGAACCGGGAGTCGCTGACCAGGACGAATTGTTTCGCGGTGGCGACCAGGTAGCTGGAGTCGCCTGTGAACCCGGTCAGGTACGACACGTTGACCGGGTGTGTCACCAGGATGGCGTCGGCGCCGTCCTTCTTGAGAGTCTTGACCAGGGTCTGTCGGCGTTGGGTGAGGTAGTCCATGGCAAGTCGTGTGGGCGTAGAGGGGTTCGAGTCGATCTGTACGAGCAGGGTATCCCCAGATAATTCGTACTGCAAACAGATATAGAACTTTTAACGCCTGTGCGGAATATCGCGACCGGATTTTTGAGCATTCCGCGCCCGGCGTTTACGATCACACTCACCATGCTTTCCGTACTGTTAGACCTGAACGGCCGTCAAGTAGTGGTAGTCGGCGGCGGGTCGGTCGGCCGTCGGAAGGCGGCCGCAGCCCGGGCCGCCGGGGCGTCCGTACGGGTGATCGACCCGGCGCCGCGACCGGCCGACCTGGCCGACGTGGGACTGGATTGGGTGGCCGAGCCTTACCGGCCCGAGCACCTGGCCGGGGCCGCCCTGGTGTTCGCGGCGGCCCCGGAGGCAGTGAACACGGCCGTCGTCGCCGACGCGGTCGCCCGTGGCATCTGGGTCAACAGCGCCACGAACCCCGCGACGGGCGACTTCTTCCTGCCCGCGACCCATTCGGTCGGCGGGCTGACAGTGGCGGTCGGCACCGGCGGGGCGTCGCCGGCCCTGGCCCGGCGCGCCCGCGACCGGCTCGCCGGGCAGTTCGACCCGGCCTTCGCCGACTGGGTGGCGGTGCTGGGGCGGGTTCGGGGGCTGGTTCTCGATTCCGTCCCCGCCGGGCCGACCCGCCGGCAGTTGCTCGACCGATTCGCCGACTGGCCGTGGCTGGATCGCATTCGCAGCGAGGGGCCGGACGCGGTCTTCGCGGCGATAGCGGACGAGGTCCGACAGGCAGCCGGGCCAGACCCGGTATAATCACCGGAGTCCCACCGCAACCGGGTTCACACCGCCGATGTCGGTCCCGCTTCAGAACGTCACCCACGCCTGCTTCGGGCTGAGCTACCTGCTCGCGTTCGGGCTGGAGCTGGCGCGGCTGCGCTGGCCGCGGCCGGCGTTCCGGTTCGCCGGGCTGGCTTTCGGCGCGGCGGGACTGGTCGCCCACACGCTGTACCTGGTGGTCCACCACCCCACCCCGGCGACTCCGTACGGGGCGCTGCTGGCGGTCGCCTGGGTGCTGGCGGTGTTCTACCTCTACGGCACCCTGCACCACACCCGGCAGGCGTGGGCGGTGTTCGTCCTGCCGTTGGTGCTGGGGCTGCTCGCCCTGGCGTTCGTCTCGCCGGCCACCCCGGACGCGGCCCCGACCTGGCTGGCCGGCAACCGGTTCTGGGGGGCGGTCCACGGCGTGCTGCTGATTCTGGCGGCGGTCGGGGTGAGCGTCGGGTTCCTGGCGAGCGTCATGTACCTGATCCAGGCGAACCGGCTGCGGGCGAAGGCGCCGCCGCTGGGCGGGGTGCGAATGCTCAGCCTGGAGCGACTGGAGGCGATGAATCGCCGGGCGGTGAACTGGGCGTTCCCGTTCCTGACGCTGGGGCTGGTGCTCGGGGTGCTGTTCCTGGGCCAGTACCACGACCTGGCCGGCAACTGGCTGTCGCTGAAGGTGGTCGGCACGGCCGGGCTGTGGCTGGTCTTCCTGGTGCTCCTGTACCTGCGGTACGCGGCCCACGTCCCCGGCCGGCGACTGGCCCTGCTGACGGTGGCGGCCTTCGGACTGATGGTGGTGGTGCTGGCGGCGCCGCACCCGTTCGCCCAGGGGGCCGGCCCATGAACCTCCGGTCGGTCGGATGCAACTTCCGGACGGCGACGGTCGGGCTGCGCGAGAAGCTCGCCTTCGACGCCGCGCGGCTGGAGCGGGCCGTCTCCGAGCTGGCGGCGCGGTTCGGCTGCGAGGCGGTGGTGCTGGGCACCTGCAACCGGGTCGAGCTGTACGTCGCCCGCGGCGTGGGCGAGCGGCCGTTCGACGCCGGGCTGGCCGCGGAGTTCCTGGGCGAGGCCCACGGCCTGCCCGCCGAGGTGATCCTGCCGCACCTGGACGAGCACGCCGACGCGGACGCCGTGCGGCACCTGTGCCGGGTGGCGGCGAGCCTGGACAGCCTGATAGTCGGCGAGGGACAGATCGCCGGGCAGGTGCGGCAGGCGTTCGAGCTGGCGCGGAAGCTCGGCACGACGGGGCCGCTATTGAACACGCTGGTGCCACACGCCCTGCGGACGGCCAAGCGCGTCCGTACCGAGACGGGCATCTCGCAGGGGCACGTCTCGGTGTCCAGCGTGGCGGTGGACTACGTCCGGCAGGTGTTCGACCACTTCGGCGACAAGACGGTGCTGGTGATCGGCGCCGGCAAGATGGGCCGGCTGACGCTCAAGCACCTGCGGGAGTTGCGGCCCGGCCGCATCCTGGTGACGAATCGAAGTCCCCAGAAGGCGGTCGAGGTGGCGGCCGACTGTGGCGGCAAGCCGGTGCCGTGGGAGCAACTCGACGACGCGCTGGTGCAGGCGGACATCGTGCTGAGCACGACGGGCGCGCCGGAGCCGGTGGTGCCGCGGAAGCGGTTCGAGGAGCGGGTGTTGCCGCGGCGCTCGGGGACGCTGGTGGTGCTGGACATCGCGGTGCCGCGGGACTTCGATCCGGCGGTCCACGACGGCGACCGGGTGTGCGTGTTCAACATCGACGACCTGACGCGGGTCCGCGAGCAGACGCTGTCCGAGCGCCGCCGCCACGTCGCCCCGGCCGAGGCGATCGTGGAGGCGGAGGTCCGGCGGTTCGCGGAGGACTGGTCGCGGCGCAAGAGCGGCCCGGTGATCGGCCAGCTTCACGCCGAGGCGAGCAAGCTGCGGACGGAGGTGCTGACCCCACTCCTGGCGAAGCTCAACGGCAAGCTCTCGCCGGAGGAGAAGAAGGCGGTGGAGTACGCCTTCCAACTCTACCAGAACAAGCTGCTGCACGGCCCGATCGCGGCCTTGCAAGAGGCCAGCCGCCAGGGTGAGGGCCCGACGCTGATGGAGGC
This sequence comes from Fimbriiglobus sp., assembly GCA_035539575.1. GTDB lineage: Bacteria > Planctomycetota > Planctomycetia > Gemmatales > Gemmataceae > DASSAT01. The sequence goes on from DATLIF010000655.1 coordinate 7,694, forward strand.
GATCAAGCGGTTCTGGGGACTGGGTTGATCCGGCTGCCGGGAAATCGCGTCCGGTTGGGAGGGCGAGACTCCTGCCGAATTGAGGCCCACTCTGGCCTTCATTCTGTGGTAGGCAGCGGGCCATTTCCCGCAATGGAATTGCTGAAGTCGTCAGCGAGAAGCACATGAAACGGTTCTACATCTACGTTGACGGGGAGAGTCACTACATCCGAAACGAAGACAAGGCGAAGAAACTGCCGGGATTCACGTCGTTAGGGCAGGTTCGCCGGGTTGGGATCTCTGGTGGGTACAGCGTGAAGGTTAGGGAGGAATGCCACTTCTTTTGGGACTCGGAGTACTTGAACCAACAGCACGCCGATCGGAAAGTTTACTTCACGTCGTACACCGGTAACGACAACTTGCTCCATGAACAGAACGTCTACCTCCGCAGCCTGAGTTTCGAGCCGCACATCATCAAGGAGGACAAAGGGCTGCGAGACCGGCGGAAGTCAAAGCTGGCGGACGCCGGAGTGATCGAAAAGCCGAAGGGGGCCGACATCGCCCTTGCTGCCCGGATGATCGAAGACGCGGTGTTGAACAATTACCAAGTCTGCGGGCTGTTCACGTCGGACGCGGATTATCTTCCGGTCATCAAAGCAGTTCGCCGGATGGGAAAGCACGTCATCGTGTACGGATTCAAGGAGAACTTGGGCAACCCGGAGTTGGAGTACGTACCTGACGAGTTCGTGGATCTGAACCGCTACTGGCGGCAGAACGCATACGAAGTTGTGCTCGCTGCACCGACCGGCCCGTAAGGGCCGCAGACTTCTTGATCGGTGGTCTGCTTCGAGACCTATGATCTGCGAACGAATGCCGCCACGGTCACTCCCCGCCGAGTCCAGTGAGGAGCAGGAACACGGGCAGGACGGCCGCGAGGACTACCGTTGCCGCCAGCGCGACAGCGAGTCCGCCGACCAGGCCCAGCGGCGGGAGGGCGAGGACCGCCCCGGCGCTCGTACCGATTACCCCCAGGCACGCCGACGGCGTCGTGACCCGACGGAAGTTGTGGTCCACCTGGCCGAGCGCGTCGTCCAGGCCCCGGAACATGGCGACGCCCCAGAGCGCCCCGGCGCCTACGGTGATGGCGGCGGCCGCCCAGGGGTCGTCCGTCTGGCCCTGGATGAAGCCCCACAGGAGCCAGACCGCCACCGCCGCTGCGGCCGATCCGACCACCGCGCCGGTGGTCATGCCGGACCGCCGGTGTTCGTCGATCCAGGTCTGCCGCTCGGCCTCCTCGCGCTCGCTCTCCTCGGTCACGCGCTCGTCGTACGACGTACGCACCCGCTCGCCGTGACGGGGTAGCCGTGGTTCGGTGCCGGGCGGCAGTGCCCGCACGACCAGTCCCATGTGATCGCCGGCGACGACCACGACCTCGGCGCCCGGCTCGATGGGGCCGAACTCGGCCCGGGCGTCGTACCGCTCGCCGTGGACCAGGACGAAGCCCTGGGGTTGGAGTGGAGTCATCGCCTTGCCGTGGTCGCCGACGTGAACGGCCATCGGGCTTCCTTCTCGCTCGCGGTCGGTCACTGCCAGCGGATGCCGAGGCGGCCTTCTTCGCGGGCCTTGCGCTCCAGGTAATCGAGGCACCGCTTCGCCAGGGTCAGGAACACCACCGCCAGGCCCGCCAGGATGAGTACCTCCGTCTCCACCGACAGGAACCGGAACGTGTCCGCCTGGGTCGGGAACATCAACTGCCGCATCGCGTCCATCCCGGCGGTCAGCGGGATCAGCAGGCCGACCCCGGCGATCACCTTCGGGAAGATCTTGATCGGGAAGTTCATCCCGGTCATCAGGAACACCGGCTCCTGTAACAGGTTGACCGTGTGCCACGCCTCCCGGCCGAACATCAGGAACAGAGACGCGAACATCATCCCCAGGCCGTACAGCGCGAGCAGGGTCAGCACGAACACCGCGACGAGCAGCCACCAGTTCGTCGGGTGGAACGGCACATCGAAGACGAGGATCCCGGCGGTGAGAATCGACAGCGCCCGGACGCAGGTGGTGGTCATGCCCCCGAGCGCCATCCCGGCCAGGATGCTCATCATCGGGGCCGGGGACATGATGTAGATTTCCAGGTTGCCCGAGTCCCGTTCCCAGTACAGGTGGGCGCCCATCGACCACAGCACGTTGAACCAGAACGCGGTCATCGCCGCCCCGAGGACGACGAACCCAACGTACTCCTCCGGGGCATGCATCGCCCGGTAGACGTAGGCGAACGCCGCCACCGACAGCAAGGGGAGCACCGTCTCCTGGATGATCCAGGTGCGGTTGCGGAACATCCAGATCACCCGGGCGTAGCTCCGGGCGAGGGCGGCCTGGACGAACAGTGGGGTGTGTAGGCGCATGACGACTCCGGGCGAACTGCCGGCGTAAGCCGGCTGGTGGGACGGTTCCACTGGCTGGTGGGGCGGGTTCCACCGGCTGGTGGGG
>DATLIF010000656.1:0-2871 GCA_035539575.1 Fimbriiglobus sp.
CCCCACCAGCCGGCTCACGCCGGCCGTTCGCCAGGTCAGTAGCTTGATCTCGCTTTAGCGTGTCAGAGCCGAGCCGACCTCGGCTGGCAGAGGGATGGCGAGCGCGGTGTCGTCGTCGCCCAGTGCAACGGGCAGCAGCACAGTGAACACCGTCCCCCGGCCGGGGTGGGATTCGACCTCCACCGCCCCGGAGTGCGCCTTGACGATGCCGTGGACCGCCGCCAGACCGAGGCCACGGCCGACGAACTTGGTGCTGAAGAATGGGTCGAACACCCGCGCCTTGACCGCCTCGGTCATCCCGCAGCCGGTGTCCGACACACGGATCACCACGTATCGCCCCGGCGCCAGCGCCTGCCGCGACCCGGACGACTCCTCGCCCGGCTGCGACAGGTGGACGGCCTCGGTCCGCACCCGGATCTGCCCCGGGCCGTCTCCGACCGCCTCGCCTGCGTTGATGACCAGGCTGGTCACCAGTTGCCGGACGCTCGTCTCGTCCGCCCGGACGGCCGGCAGGCCCGCCCCCGGTTCGAACCGCAGTTCGCACCGCTTCGGCACCGACACCGCGGCCAGGTCGGCGGCGTCCCGGATGACCGCGTTGAGGTCCAGCGGGCGGATCGCAAGCTGCCCCTTGCCGGCGTAGGCCATCAGTTGCCGGACGCGATCGGCGGCCCGGCGGGCGGAGTCGGTGATCCCGGACAGGTGTTCGCTCAGAAGTGACCCCTGTGGGGTGTCCTCGGTCGCCAACTCGGCATGGCCGAGAATGCCGGTCAGGATGTTGTTGAACTCGTGGGCAATCCCGCCGGCCAGCACCCCGAGGCTCTCCAGCTTCTGGGTCTGGTACATCTGCTCCTCAAGCGCCCGCCGCTGTCGCTCGGCCCGCCGCAGCGCGGTCACGTCCAGCCCGACCGCTTGCACAGCGACCGGCGGTCCGCCCGGCTCCCCGGCCGCGGTCAGCGTCCACTCGTGCCAGCGCATCCGCCCGCCCGGGGCCAGTACCTCGACCGTCACCGGTTGTCGTCCGACAGCCAGGTCCCGGACGGCCTGGGCCAGTCGTTCCCGGTCCTCCGGCGCGTGGCTGTCGCCAAACGGTCGGCCAAGGATCTGCGAAGCCGACTTGCGTACCGCACGCAGGTACGTCTGATTGGCGAACTCCACTACCCCCGTCGGCGTGAGCCGGCAGATCATCGCCGGGTTGTCCTCGACCAGCGATCGGTATGTCGCCTCCTCGGCCCGCAGCCGGGCCTCGGCCCGGTCGCGCCCGGCCACGACCCCGGCGATCACCAGGGCCGCCCCGGTCAACCCGCCGACGTAGGCCCAGAGCGTGACCAGCCCGGACTGCATGTCGGGTCGGGTGAACGGCCCGCCGCCGACCGCCGTCGCCCACAGTGCCACCGCGGCCAGCACCACCCCGTAGACCGACGCCGCCCACGCCCCGTACCGGACCGCCGCCCAGACCATGAACCCGGCCGGGACCAGGACCAGCGGGTACTTTCGCGGCAACTCGCCCAGCAGCGGCCCCAGACAAAGGACGGCGACCCCCAGCCCGGCGGCCAGCGCCAGGCCCAGTCCGACCGCCTCGGCCCGCGTTCGTAGCGTGCGCCAGACCTCCGGGGTCAGAGTCAAGAGCGGCGGCGCGAACACCAGCACGCCGACCGCGTCCCCGACCCACCAGACCAGCCAGACGTCGAGGAACTCGGGCAGCAGGATGTACGAGTCGAGGAGCAGCCACACGGCCCCGTTGGAGGCGGACACCGCCATCCCGGCGAGGGCAGCGGCGGCGAACAGCAGCGGGTCCCGGTGCGATGCGAACGAGGGGTCGTACCGCAGCCGGCGGAGCATCAACACGGCCGCCACCGGGGCGAGGGTGTTGCCGGCGGCGAACCCGGCCAGCACCCAGCCCGACACCAGCCCGACGTTGGTCGCCAGGACGCCGAGGGCCACCCCGGGCCAGTACCGCAGGCCGAACCGCCACAGGACCGCGACCGCGATGCCGGTCGGCGGCCAGACGAGCGTCACGACGTCGCCGACGAACGGGAACGCAAGCCCGGCCTTTCCAGCGGCGAAATAGGCGGCCGCGAACAGCACCACCCCCACGAGGTAGCGGGCGGTCCCGGCGTTGACACGGGGACGGATCGGGATGGGCGGACGAGGGGCCACGGGAATCGAAAATCCAAAGCCGGGTCAGTCCGGTCGCGCGGCCGACGCGACGGTGTAGACCTCCCACAACAGTACTCAACGACATGACTCTAAAGGCGGAGAAAACGTGACATAGCTCCGAACTTTCCCGAGTCACCTCGGGTATGGGCGCATTGTTCGGCCAGTGGCAGAGTGGAACTGAGGACTTGTCGGGATGGGGCTTAAAAATCCCCGACCACTTCACCGCCGTTGGGGGTGACGAGCGACCAGAAGATGCTCTCGTCGATCGAAGGGGACAGGATGCGGACGCTGCCGTCGAAGAACGCGACCGGCAGGCCGGCCGAGAATGGAGTCTGCGGCATCTTGGAATCGACGTCCTCGAGCCGGGGACGGACCTGGAATGTCTGGCCCCGGACCGACGCGACGGTCTGGCCGGTGGCCGGATCCTTGACGGGGATGACGTCGTGCCACCCCTTGTCCGCGAAGGTGGCACGCCGTGTCCCACTCTTCAGGAGCCCGGCCTCGATCGGGAAAATGTGAACGTACAACGTTTGTTCCAGGCTCTTCTCAGACCAGTAAAACCGCTCTGTGTAACTGTTGAAACCTTAACCGGTGGCGGCGAGAAGCATCAAGTTGTGGGTGAGTACGCGGAGGTAGCACTCCCGCGTCCGCGAGGCGTCGGACCGCCCGCCCAGGGCACTGCCGAGCCGACGCTTGTGTCGGCTAAACGCCGAC
>DATLIF010000657.1:0-3203 GCA_035539575.1 Fimbriiglobus sp.
GGTGATTGGCCTTCATTCACCACCACGCCACCTCACAACCCTGCCTTGAGCTTCGCTGCGAACTGCTTGCGGAACTTGGCCACCTTCGGGGTGACCACGACCGTGCAGTACGGCTGGGTCGGGTTGCCTCGATAGTACCCCTGGTGGTAGCCCTCGGCCGGGTAGAACTCCGCGGCCGGAGCGACCTCGGTGACAATCGGGTTCGGGAAGACCACTTCCGCGGTCAACTCGGCGATCAGGGCATCTGCGGTTTCCTTCTGCTCGCCGGAGTGGGTGAAGATCGCCGAGCGGTACTGCGGCCCCACGTCGTTGCCCTGCCGGTCCTTCGTCGTCGGGTCGTGGGTGGCGAAGAACACCTCCAGCACCTCGCGGTACGAGACGACCGCCGGATCGAACGTCACCTGAACGACCTCGGCGTGACCGGTCCCAATGCCACAGACCTGCTCATAGGTCGGGTTCGGGACGTGGCCGCCGGCGTACCCGGAAACGACCGATTCGACGCCGCGCAGTTGCTCGAAGACCGCCTCCAGGCACCAGAAGCACCCGCCGCCCAAGGTGGCGACGTCTTTCCCAGCGTTTCCTGTCATCTCATGGCCCTCCACGAGTCCGCTGTACTCTTCCTTACCCCATGCTCCGAAAGCCCTCGGTCTGGCTCCGCGAACAGGACGGGTTCTATTACACCACGTTCCGCGGCCGGAAGGTGAAACTGTCCGTGGACCGGAAGGTAGCCGAGCGGGCGTTCCACCTCCTCCGGCAACTCCGACCGGCGCCGCCACTCTGGCCCGGTACGGCGGCCACTGGTGCCTGCCATATGGTGCTTCCCCGCCAATGTGATAACCGCTTCATACCCGACCTGAGGCCGCGGCAACTAACGCCGATCAGCGTTTGGGCGGGCGGGCGCCCGCCTCGATTCCCCGCCGCACGTAATCCAGTTCACGGACCTCTGTCGGGTCGCGTGTCCCGAAGACGAGGTCGGGGTACGACCTTGTCCGCGGCGGGAAGGTGAAGTCCGGGAAGGACCGCGGCCGCAAATCGGTGCCGGCGAGTTCGAGGTACAGCCGGAAACCCGCGGCCTTCTCGCTCGACTCCGCGGCCTGTCGGCGGAGGGCCTCCGCCCGGAAGGCAAGCAGCCCGGCGCAGCGCTGCCGTTCGGCGGCGACGGCGGCGGCGACCTGCTCCTCGACCGAAGGACCGCCGAACCGAACACCCTTGGTCGTGGCAGCCGCGAGCCCCGTGGCGAAACCAACGGACAGGCCGAGGACGAGCGCGAGCGCAGTGGTCCGCTTCATGGTCGCCCGAGCATATCCGACGGACAAGGAGGTCGCCAGCACGCAACCCCCGAGCCGCTTGCCCGTGCGTGTGAACTCGAGGCGGGCGATTGAGCGTGTCCGCCGGTCGGGTAGGCTGGGACTCCCTCAACGATGAAGTTGGGGGTGGCGGGGGTGACGACCCGCCGCCCCGCTCTCGTTGATGCGGGTTTCAGCCCGGGGTCAGGGGATGACCAGTTTCGGCGGTGTGTACACCCCCGTCGCCGCCTTGCCAGTCGTGACCGGGGAGACCTTGTTCGACACCACGAACGCAGGCTGCACCCACACCCGCTTCGGGCTGCCGTTGAAGTCCACCTTCGTCACCACCACCCCGGCGAACTCCACCAGGTGGTACACCGCCCCGTTCCCGCTCCCGCTAACCGTGTCGTACAGCGGGATGATCCGCGGCTTCCCGGCAATCGCCTCCAGTGCCGTCTTGACCGACCCGCTCAGCCCGGTGTCCCCGGTGGTCGAGAACGGAACCTGTAGTGACCCGTCGGCCCCCACGTTTGTGGCGAAGTCGGGGTTGGCGAAGTCACCCGGGGTTGGCCCGGAGTACACCTGTCGCTCCAGTTCCGACGTCCCATTCTGGCTGCTGCCAATGTCCAGCGACCCGAAGTTCCCCGGGGCGTGCTGCCGGTCGCCGAACAGCACCACCTCCATCACCCCGTCCGACCCCGGCGACACCCGCAGGGTCGTCGGGTCCACCGTGAACGCGTCGGCCACTGTGATGGCCGACTGACCGAGGCCCGTCAGCCCGGCGGCCGCGTGGTAGTAGTCGATGTGCATGGTGTACGGCAGCAGCGGAGCCCCGGCGGTCACCCCGCCCGCGCTCCCGATGTACGCGGTGGCGGTGGCCGCCAGGGAGGCCGAGTTCGTCCCGATCACCGGGGCGAAGAACAGCCGCAGCGGGTTGTTGGCCAGGGCGTCGCGGCGCAGGGTCACCTGGACCGCGTTGGCCGGCTGCGCGGCCGAGGACGAGGCGGACAGCCGGTCGCCCGGTTCCGCGGTCGGTGTGTATCGGACGAGCCGCACGTCCTCGTCCAGGACGGTCAGCCCCGACGTGTTCAACTCGACGTACCTGCGGACCTCAGCGCGGACGGCGGCCGCGTTCTGCGGCTCCCCCGGCGGGGCGGCGGTCGCGACCGCGCCGGCGAGGGCAGCGGCGTCGGCGGTGGCCTGGAGCTTCGTCTTGGTCAGGGCGATGTACCCGGTGTCGATGGCGAACGCCACCATCCCGATCAGGCTCGTCAGGAGCACCGCGAACAGAATGAGGACGTTGCCCCGGCGGGCGGCGGGGCGGGAGGCATGGGCGATCGTAAGCATGGGCGAACTCGTGGTGGCACTGGGAGGTCACGCCCGGGACTGTGACCGGGAACGGCAACCTGTCGTACCGTCGAAATATTGCGCCATGTTCTCCACGGATTCCGAAGAATGAAGAAGATTGAAGCGCGGCCCGAAATCCGAATCGGCTCCGAGCGCAAAGTTGACCCGGTTTCGGCCAAAGACTGAGTCGTAGAGCGAGATGGGCTCTCAGTGTTAATGGGTGTTGTCACAACGCCGTATCGCCTAATGATCTCGCATTACTGACGTGACCCCGCCGGCGCGGGTGCGGGGGCCATCCGGTAACTCACCCGACACTAATGCCAGGTGCAAGTCCAACCCCCGAGGACGCCCGGGCCGTTGTATTTCACACATCTCATTAACACGCGATGACAATTGCCAGAGGGATGGTGACGCCGTGACGGCTGCGGAACTATGCTCAGGGGGATTCTCAACCACCCCCTGAGTGGTGACATGACAGGACACGGCTTTCCGAAGTCCGCGGTCGTGGCGTTCGGAGTCGCGGCGCTGGCGCTGACGTACGCGGCCGCACGCCGCGACCGCCCGCCCGAC
>DATLIF010000658.1:0-2213 GCA_035539575.1 Fimbriiglobus sp.
GATTCCGGACCGCTGCTTCCTGCCTCTTGCATCCTGCTCCCTGAGGACGGCAGATCGCCGGGCGGGATCTGAAGAGCGGGACCGGGGGACAGGATGACGGCCCGCTCGATCACGTTCTGCAGTTCTCGCACGTTGCCCGGCCAGTTGTACCGGGTCAGGGCGTCCATGACCGCCGTCGGGATCGTCTCGATCAGCCGGCCCATCCGCCGGGCGAACCGCTCGGTGAAGTGGCAGACCAGCAACGGGATGTCCTCGGGTCGCTCCCGTAGTGGTGGCAGCACTACCGGGAAGACGTGCAGCCGGTAGTACAGGTCGGACCGGAACTTTCCCTCGGCGGCCATCTTCGCCAGGTCACGGTGCGTGGCCGCCACCAGCCTGACGTCCACCTTGATCGTCTTCGTCCCGCCGAGCCGCTCGAACTCCTGCTCCTGGAGAACGCGGAGCAACTTCGGCTGCAGTTCCGGCGGGATGTCCCCGACCTCGTCCAGGAACAGAGTCCCCCGGTGTGCCAGCTCGAACCGGCCGACCTTCTGGGCCACCGCCCCGGTGAACGCGCCCCGCTCGTGGCCGAATAGCTCGCTCTCGAGTAACCCGGTCGGGATGGCCGCGCAGTTCAGTTTGACGAACGCCCGCTCCCGGCGGGGGCTGAGGTCGTGCAGGGCCCGGGCGATGAGTTCCTTGCCGGTGCCTGTCTCCCCACGGATGAGGACGGTGGCGTCGGTCGGGGCGACCGTCTCGACCTGCCGGAGGACCCGGCAGAGGGCGGTGCTCTCGCCGACAACCTCGCCGAAGTGGTGCCCGCTGCGAACCTCTTCCTGGAGGTAAAGGTTCTCCTTGTGGAGCTGGTCCTTGAGCGCCGCGATCTCCTCAAAAGCCAGGGCGTTCTCCACGGCGACCGCGACTTGGTTGGCGGCCTGCTGCAGGAACCCCAGGTCCGCTTCGGCGTAGGCCGACGGCTCGTTGGACGTGAACACCAGCGCGCCCAGCCGCCGCCGCGCCGTGGTCAGCGGGAGCCAGCAGTAGCTCTGGACACCGTACCGGTGCACGATTTCCAGTAACCGCGGCCAGCGGCTCAGCTCGGCCACGCTCGAGGTGACGAGCGGCTGCTGGGTCTGCCACACCAACCCCGCCGGGTCGTCGTCAACCGGAAGGACGATCACGAGCTGGTTGGCTACCGTCGTCTCCAGCACGTGCAGGCGCATGGTGTTGGTCGCCGCGTCGTGCAGCTTGAGGGAGAGGAAGTCGAAGTGCACCAACTGACGGAGCCGGTCAGCCAGCTCGTGGAAGAGGGTCGCCAGGTCGCGGTACGCGACGATCGCCTCCGAGACGGCCAGCAACGCCCGATACTGGTCGCAGCCGGACGTCTCCCGGCAGGGTTCGGGCGACCCCACCGTCGGGAGTGCATTCAGAGGAGGGGTGGGGATGCGACAAGATGTCTCGCCGGCCCGGCGGGAGTCTTCCCCCTCGAGTGACCGTTCCGGTCGGCTCATGGTTGGCACCCCGACATGCGGTCGCTGGGCGCCGGAGCACACCATCGGACATGGTCCGGCCCGCTCCGGCAGCAAACGTGAACCTAGCCGTCGTAGGGTCGGTTGATAGGTATGCTGTCTGATCAGATACCGGCGGTCAAGCCAATTCCCCAACTCCCCCAGTCGCCCAGTCACCCACAAGCCCACCGTCTATCCGGTCAACGGGTTCCGGTCCCGCCGCGGTTGCCAACTAGGTTCGGCCGGTCGCGGTACACGCGGTGGCGGATGGGATACTGGCACAGCCCGAGCGGGCCTTCGAGCCAGGAGTGCGTGTCCTCGGTGACGAGCAGTTTTCGCTCGAACAGTTGCCGGACGATGAACCGGCTGCCGGCCTCGCCGAACCGGGTCAGCCGGTAGTAGCCGCGCTCGAACTCCGGGTCCATGTCGGTGAGCGCGTGGATGCAGTCGCACCCGGTGCCGTCGGCCCCCTCGCCGCGGGTGTCGATGCACTGGTAGCCGACCCGGCCGCTCTCCACGAACGCCTTCTGGAGGAGGAACCTGCGGTACAGCTGCGGCTGGATTTCGTACGGCCCCCACATCGCGACGTGCTCGCGCTGGCCCAGTGCCATGCGGACCGTCTCGTGCAGTTCCAGGTTACGGCCCGGCTCCGGAGTGAACCGCCACGGCCGGATTTCCAGGCTCGCCGGCATCCAACTGATGGTGTGGACCTCGGCCACCTGCGGG
>DATLIF010000659.1:0-1993 GCA_035539575.1 Fimbriiglobus sp.
CGGCACCCCGATTGGTCCGACGCCGGCGATGACCCCGGCGTCCTCCCCGACCCGCGGGTTGGCCGGCGAATCGACAGCGGCGACGAGGTGCAGGGCCTTGTCTTCATGGGCCAGCGCCACCAGCCGCTGCCCCATCCGGCCGCAGGCACCGTTGATCGCGATGGGTGTCTTCATGGGTCGCACTCCCGCGGGTCAATCTACCGGCTGATCGAGACGCTGCCGTCGTGCTGGGCGATGCTCAGCGCGCCGGTGTGGCGGACAGGCTTGTGCCGGGCCGCCTTGATCGCTGCGTCCGCCGGCCACTCGGTGTAATGGAAGTTCGCCCCCGGACAGACCGGGGCGTCGTCGTGTTCGACCAGCGTCGCCCCGGTGTACTCGCCGAGCTTGCGCCCGCCGATCTGCGGGATCAGGGCGTAGTCGATCTGGAACGTCTGGCCCTGCGTCGGGCTGCCGGCCGTCCGGTCGCGCGCGTCCGGGCAGCGGAATACCTTGAGGCTCTTGCCGACGAACGGGAAGATCATCCCGCCCGGTTGGTAGTCGGAGAGGGCGGCCGTCACCGTCGCCCCCGGCCGGTTGTCATAGGGGCTCCACCACTGCTCGTTTGGCCCGGTGTACTCGACCGGGGTCGCAATCTTGGTGCAGAACGGGTCCTTCCCGCCCTGCCACGGTGCGGGGCAGAGCCGCGGGTACGGCAGGTGCCGGTAGGTGTCGTGGTACATGTGGATGCCGAGCGAGATCTGCCGCATGTTGTTCTGGCATACGCTCACGTTCGCCGTCGCCCGGACCTTCTGGATGGCCGGGAACATCATGCTGATCATGACCGCGATGATGCCCAGGCAGACCAGCAACTCGATCAGCGAGACGCCGCGCCGCATGACATCACCAGTGGTTGTCAGGCGTAGAGTTCGATTGCCTTGACGATCTCGTCGAGGTCGTTGGGCACCTGCACGGCCCGGTTGGCGAACGCCACCCGGCGGACGCCGCGCTTGCCCAGCGTCTCGTCGAACGTCTTCGGGTCACTGGTATGATACGCGACCGTCGCGGTCGGGTCTTTAAGCTGGTGGCCGGTCAGGATGCACACCACCCGCTCGCCCGGGTCGATGACCCCCTCGCGGACGAGCTTGAGCGCCCCGGCGACGCTGGCGGCGCTGGCCGGCTCGCACCCCAGGCCGCCGGCCCCGACCTTTGCCTTGGCGTCGAGGATCTCCTGGTCGGTCACCTCGCGCACCACCCCGCCGCACCGATCCAGCGCCCGCAGCGCCTTGGGCAGGTTCACCGGGCGGTTGATCTCGATCGCGCTGGCCAGTGTGTCCGCGCGCCGGCCGGAGTCGTCGAGCATCTTCAGGTACGCGGCCACCTTCGTGTCGTCCGGCCGGCCGCCGTTCCACCGCAGCCCGTGCTTCTCGTAGAGCTGATAGAACGTGTCCGCCCCGGCCGCGTTCACCACCGCCAGGCGCGGCGGCCGGGCGATCAGCCCCAGTTCGGTCAACTCGGCGAACGCCTTGCCGAACGCCGAGACGTTGCCGAGGTTCCCGCCCGGCACAACCACCCAGTCCGGAACCTCCCACCGCAGCGCCTCCAGAACGCGCAGCATAATTGTCTTCTGGCCTTCCAACCGGAACGGGTTTACACTATTCACCAGGTAGATGCCCAGTTGCCGCGACACCTCCTGGACCCGCCGCAGCGCGTCGTCGAAGTCGCCGGCGATCTGGAGCGTCAGCGCCCCGTGGTCGAGCGCCTGGGCCAGCTTGCCGTAGGCGATCTTCCCGGACCCGATGAAAATGACCGACCGCATCAGGCCGGTCGCCGCGCAGTAGATCGCCAGGCTGGCGCTGGTGTTGCCGGTACTCGCACAGGCCGCCCGACGGGCCCCGACAGTCCGGGCGTGGGTGAACGCCGCCGTCATCCCGTTGTCCTTGAAGCTGCCCGACGGGTTCATCCCCTCGTACTGGAGGTAGAGCCCGCCCGGCCGCAGGCCGACGTAGGCGGCCAC
>DATLIF010000660.1:0-5381 GCA_035539575.1 Fimbriiglobus sp.
CGCTGAGACCAGCCCTGCTGCTTCAGTCGCAACGCTCGCAGCCTCCGCCACTCACGCCAGCCGCATGGGGTGGAAACCGATGTTTCCATACCCCATTTTACCCCCGACCAACTTGATCTCCTTTGCGCAGTGATCAGTAACCCGACCACGGCCGGCGAATCTCGGACGGGGCCGGAGCGCTTTCTCTCGATCGGCCCGGTGGCGGTGTACTACGAAGTGTTCGCGGACGAGCGGGTCGCCGTGGTGACGGCCGCCCGGTACGTCCGCCGGCGCGGGGCGTAAGCTCCCCTCTCAGTGTGGTGGGTCGGCTTGAGAAACGGGAGAGTCACATGCCCAAACTTTTTTCCTACGTCGTGGATCACGACTACGGTCTCTCACCGAACCCCAGCGGCGGATTCTGCACGCTTGCGTTCTGCAAGTACAAGAAAACCACTAGGCGAAACATTCAGGAACTCGCCGAAGTCGATGATTGGGTGATCGGCACCGGCGGCTCGGGGCCGCATAGCGCCGGGCACGGCAGGCTCGTCTACGCGATGTGCGTGACCGAAAAGCTAACACTGCGGGATTACTTCCACGATGCGCGATTCATTTACCGAGCCGGTAACGACCACGACTTCTGCGGTCGCACCGACGTGTTCGCCCTGATCTCCAACCACTTCTTCTACTTCGGCTCACATGCTCCGAAGTTCGCTGAGCGGCACCTGAAGTACCCGATCGAGAAACGCGGCCGTGGTCATCGGAGCCACTTTCCCGAAGACTTTGTCGCTGACTTCGTGGCATGGTTGGAGCAGCGTTACCGGGTCGGGGTCCACGGCAGTCCGTGTGCCGACCATCCAGACTTCGTTTCGCCGCAGCCGCCAATCCGACCCGGTCGGAAGTGTTCGCTGCGCCGCCCGAGCAAGTGTTGAAGAGCCGGCTCACGCCTTCTTGAACACCTCAAGCGGCTTGAAGCCATCCCCTAGCACGGCCTTCGCGTCCAGGCCGAGCCACTGATCCAGCACCGCCGCGTACACCCGGCGGAAGTCGGTGTGATGCACCAGGTTCCCGTCCGGCAGCTTCGTCAGGCTCGGGTGGTCGCCGATCGCGCCCGCCTTCACCCGGCCGCCGGCCAGGAACAGCGGCGCCGCCGAGCCGTGGTCGGTGCCGTTGCTGCCGTTCTCCTTCGCCCGCCGGCCAAACTCGCTGAACGTCATCACGCACACCCGGTCCTTGTGGCCCCGCGCCGACAGGTCCTTCACGAATGCCGCGATCGCACCGGACACCTCGCCCAGCAGGTTCGCATGCGCCCCGGCCGCACCGCCCTGCCCCGCGTGTGTGTCGAAGCCGTCGATCGACACGTAGAAGATCCGCGCCCCGGTCCCCGCCTCGATGAGCTGCGCCGCCAGCTTCAGCCGGTTCGCCAGGCCGGTGCCGGGGTACGTCGCCTTCGGCTCGTAGTTCTTCGCCACCTCCTGCAAGCGCTGGCTGCTGGCGTAGGTGTTCATCGCCGTGCGGCGGACGAAGTCGAGCAGGTCCGGCGCGGACGAGCCAGTGGCGGTCCCCTTGGTCACGTCGTCGATCAGCTTCTTCTGGTTCCGCTTGTCGGCGGCGTCCGCGGCGGTGGTCTTGAGCGTGAAGTCCGCCAGCGAGGTGATCGACGGCACCCGGGCCGGGGCGCCGGTCAGCGCCAGCGGGGCCGTCTCGTCGCCGCCGGCGGAGAGGTGGAAGCCCGGCATCGGCTTCTGCTTGAGCGCCTTGCCGAGCCAGCCCTCGGTCAGCGTCGCCTCGGTGCTGGCCGCCTGCCAGATGTCCATCGACCGGAAGTGCGACTGGTCCGGGTTCGGATAGCCGACCCCCTGCACCACGCACAGCGCGTCGTCCTCCAGCAACCCCGCCAGGTCGCCCATCGACGGATGCAGGCCGAGGGAGTCGTTGATCTTCTTCACCTCATCGGCCTTCACGGCGATGGTCGGCCGGAGCTTCTTGTACTCCGGGTCCTTGAACGGGATGACGGTGTTCAGCCCGTCGTTGCCGCCGGTGAGCTGCACCACCACCAGGATGGTGTCCTTCGCACCGGGCTTGCCGGCGGCGGGGGCGGCGAGCGCGGTCTTGCCCAGGAACGCCGGCACCGTGGCCCCGAACCCAAGCAGGGTGGACGTCTTCAGGAAGTCGCGGCGGCTGGTCATGGCTGTCTCCGAAGAGGATTCACCGCAGAGGGCGCGGAGTGCGCAGAGATAAAAACAGAGTTGAATACTGTCTTAACTCAATTCTTCTCTCTGCGCCCTCCGCGCCCTCCGCGGTGAAATCTATCTT
Source organism: Fimbriiglobus sp. (assembly GCA_035539575.1). Lineage (GTDB taxonomy): Bacteria > Planctomycetota > Planctomycetia > Gemmatales > Gemmataceae > DASSAT01. Next base: position 2,293 of record DATLIF010000660.1, read on the forward strand.
CAATCCAGTTGGAACTCGGGTAGCGTCAGGGTCAGGTGGGCGGCGGTCCGCAGCCGGTGGTTCGCCGCGTCCTCGTCAGTCCAGTAGACCGGGTGCTTCACCTTCTTCGATGATCCCAGGTAGTCGAGCAGCTTCGTCCGGGCGTCGGCCGACACATCGTTCTGCAGGAAGACGGCGAGCAGGAAGTCCACGACTTGTGCGTCCGTCTCGCGGCCGTGCTTCTTGAGGACCGCCACCGGGTCGCAGCGGCGGCCGAACCGGTTGTCGTTGGTACTGGTCAGGGACAGCGCGAGGTTCTGGCGGAACAGCAGCGTCTGGCCGTTGAGCCACGCCGGGCCGCCGTCCCAGCCCTTGACCGACGGCGGGGCGAACAGCACTTGCCCGAGGCTCTCGAGCGCCTGCGCCAGCCCCAGCGGGCCGACGTTCCCCTCCAGGCCCCTCACAATACCGACGGCGAAGTCCACCGGGGATTTCACCTTTTGGCGGTACGCGGCTGGGGAGAAGAACAGGTTCGACCGCAGGATGGTCTCGACCAGCTTGCCGGTATCGAACCCGGACTTGCGGTACTCGTCCGCGAGCGGGTCGATTACCTCCGGGCCGAACGCGTCGGACTCAGCGACCAGGAACCGCACCAACTTCCGCACGATGAAGCGCGGACACGCCGGCTGGTCGAGCATGACCTTCACGATGTCCTCGGCTTTCCACTTGCCCTTACGGCCGAGGACCGTCTTCTCCGCGTCGTCGTGCTCCTTCGCATTCAGAACGCCCTTGCCGTCCTTGACCTCGTAGCCGGTGAACGCCTTCGCCGCCTCGCGGATGTCCGTCTCCGTGTAGTTGCCGATGCCCAGCGAGAAGAGTTCCATGAGCTCGCGGGCGTAGTTCTCGTTCGGCTTGCCCTTCTTGCTGGCGACGGTGTCCAGCCAGACCATCATCGCCGGGTCCAGGGACATCTCGCGTAACAGTTCGCGGAAGTCGCCCAGCGCGTGGCGGTGCGTCAGCCGGTACTGGCCGAGCATGTGCCGGGCGTTCTGCACCTTGGCGTGGCTGGTGGCGAAGTGGTTGTGCCAGAACAGGGTGATCTTCTCGCGAAGCGGGTGCGGCGACCGCAGGATGCGCGATAGCCACCACGCAGCGAGCTGCGTCCCTGGCGCGCCCGACGGCAGGCTCCGCTCGCTGGCCATGTAGTCGGAAGTGCGCGTGTAGTCCGGGTCGGCCGGCGAGCCACTCAAGAGCCGGTCAATGGTCCGTTCGGGGCCGTCCTTCAACCCTTGCTGAAGCTCGTCCCAGGTGGCCCCGAACGCGGCCCGGCGGTACAGGTGCCCGACCTTGGGCAGGTCCCACGGGTTGCCGGCGGTCGGCCGATACGGCTCCCAGGCTTGCATGGCTCACTCCGTTCGCAGCGGTGAGCATTGAGCGATGAGCGGTGAGTCAATCCCAGCCGACTGCTCATCGCTCACCGCTCACCGCTCACCGCTACTACCAGTCTTCCACTCCAGCTTGATCTCGTAGGCGTCCGCCCCGTGGTCGATGGACAGCCCGGCGGCGCCAAGCGTCGCCACCCAGTCGGCCAGGGCCGCGACCTGCTTCTTGGCCTCGTCCAGCCCGACGCCCTCGCTGAGGACCGCGTTGGTGACGACCGGCTCGGGGTTGTCGCGGATCGTCTGGGCGATCCCGGCCGCGTAGGTCTTCGCGCGCCACACCGCCGGGGAGCATTTCGCCGGGTCCGGCGTTTTCTTCAACTCGGGGATCAGGTCCTTGACGAGGGCCGGGCTGCTGGAGACGACCAGGTAGTCGCCGACCACCGCGAAGCACGGCACGAAGTTGAACCGCAGGTTGTCCGGGTCGCCGTTGCCGGGGAACGGCTTCTTCTCTGGGAACCTGTAGCTGGTGATCGTGACGCCGTCGTGCGTCTCCTCGGACATGGACAGCCCGACCTGGAAGGTCGCGAGCATCGCCCCGGCCCGCATGGCGGACACGGCCGACTTGCCGAACTGCGGGTCGCGCATCGAGGAGACGAGCGCGAACGGCGGAATCGCCTGGTCCGGGATGACGGAGTACGGCCGCTCGGCCCGCTGGACGGCGACGAGCCGGTGGTACGGGCCAGACATTTCCAGCAACTTGCCCACCGACGGACCGGGGATGAACTTCGAGACCTGCTTCTCGCCCTCCTCGATGTCCTTGAGCTGCTGCTCGTTGATGAGCGTCTTGCGCTCTTTCCAGAGCGCCCCGAGGTCGAGGTAAAAGCTCTGGCTGTACACGACGCCCTTCGGCTCCAGCAGCGGCAGGCTGCCTGGCTTCTCGGACGCCGGAGCGTGCAGGGCGAGGTCCGCGTGCAGGTCGGCGCGCTTCGCCGGCAGTCGGATGGTGGCGGTGAACCCGTCGGCGGTGCGGTGCAGCCCCGCGGCGACGAAGTCCGCCCGACGGAAGGCATCGGCGCTGCTGCCGAAGATCAGCGTCTGGAACAGATCCTTGCGGGTGGCCGCGAAGAAGTCCTTGGCCTGCTTGCCCTCCTTGACCTTCGCGAAGTCCAGCCACAGCCAGGCCAGCGGGTCGCCGCCGACGAGCTTGCGGGCGGTCCGCGGCCCCGACCGGTCGGCGACGGAGTCCCCGGGCTTGAGGTCCAGCCCGGCGTTCAGCGCCGCTTCTTTATTGGAGACGTACAGCACGGCTCCGACGCGGGCAGCGTGGAACTCGTCGCCGAGGTGGACCGTCTCGACGCCGTTGTGGACGGCCCGGCGGACCTTCGCGGCGGGCGCTTCCCCCACCGCGGCCTGCCGGGCCGTCTCCTGCTCCAGCGCCGTAATGGCCAGCTTGAAGAACTCGGCGGACGCCGCCTCGTCAGTGCCCTGGGCCACCAGCAGCACCGGCGCCGGGTCCATCCCGACCTGGGTGCCCAGCGCGATCCCGCCGCCGGCGATCTGGTCCAGTATCTCCGGCCACTTCGCCCCCAACTCTCGCTCGTAGTAGCTGACGAACTGGAAGAACCGCCGGGCGGTCGTCGAGTCGAGGAACTCGCGGACGGCCGGCAGCGATTGCGCCGACCGGTAGGCGTCCAGGTCCCGGACCGCCTCGGCGAGCTTGCGCGGGTT